>NZ_JACGVP010000003.1:0-285587 GCF_014077275.1 Colwellia sp. BRX8-7
GTCTAGCGACAATAGCACTGTGGCACCACCTGATCCCATTCCGAACTCAGAAGTGAAACGCAGTAGCGCCGATGGTAGTGTGGGAGTTCCCATGTGAGAGTAGGACATTGCTAGGCTCCTAATTAAGTTTAATAATAACCACTTAGATGGTATTGTTAAGCGGCTGTTTAAGATAATACAACTAACAAGTTGAATTATCGGCCCCGTGGAGGGGTTCCCGAGTGGCCAAAGGGACCAGATTGTAAATCTGATGGCTCAGCCTTCGGTGGTTCGAATCCACCTCCCTCCACCACTTTATTCAAACATAAATCTTTACTATTTAATAATATTAGCGCTTAGCTAATTTTTATCATATCTGAATACTTATCACTTAACTTTTTAAACCTAATATAAAACTCACTAGTAGAATCGATCAAGGTTAATGCTTTAATTAATATCTCAGCCTGTGCTAGATCGCCAACCCTCTCATTATCTTTTTCAAACGAAACAAGTAACACTTGCAATAAATTCAACTTAATCCCAGTGTGATTAGGAAAATGAACCAGTGCATCATTGAGTTTATCAATCGCCAGACTGTATTTATGCTTCTTATATAGACTAACACCTAACTCTAATGCGCTTTGTGCCGCAATCCTTTCATGGTCAGAATAAGGCTTATCTGCAATAGTGTTTATTTGTGTCAGTATTGGGGAATTATCTTGATTTACATGAGCTAGCTCAGTTAGTAGGTTATCAGCATAAGACTTCTTTCCCATAGCCATGAGTGATTTGGCTATTGCAATTGTACCTACTGATGATATTTGATGTTTACAGTTTATTAGTAACAACTCAGCTTCTTTTAGTGCTTCTTTAGCAAGCCTTGGATCTTTAATTTTATCATACAACCTTGCTGCTAATAATTTACTATGAATCTTAATCTCTATGGTATTAAAGTCCCTGACCATATCAGTAAGTAATTTAAAAGCTTTGTTACTTAGTCTGCGTGATTTTTGAGGTTCTAGATCTGTCATGGACTCAAGTAGCGCTTCGACAAAATGTAAGGTGTTATCAGGTTTTCTATGAACAGAGTGAAAGGCAAGCGCTGCAGTTTTAGCAAAAGCTTGTGTTGCTTTATCGAAGTTCTGATTTGTTAAACATAAGTCTGCATATTTCTCTAGACGTGGTACAGAAAGAGGTGAAACAACCAAAGCATTTTCTAAAATTGCTTCTGCTAACAGAGGTTCTTTATTTAATTGGTAGGTATTGGCTAGCCAATCGTAAGCTGACAAATAAAGTGGATTATTTTCTATTACCGTATTAAAACAATCAGCGGCCAAGTTATAATCATGATCGAGTAATGCTATCTTTCCTAGGCCAATTGCCGCCCACTGACAATTAGGAGAACAAGCGTAAGTCTCGTAAATATCTCGGGCCCTATCAAATTGTTTTAACTCAAAGTATTGTCTAGATTGAATTCCTAAACATTCATTTTTATAAATTGAATTTATGGAGATAATATCTTGGCATAATGAAATAACTTGTTGGGAGTCGTTGTTATCCATAGCGTTATATATATCAAGCATAGCTGTTTTTTTAGCGAAACATCGCGCTAATCGAATGTTAAGATCGTTAAGTGTATATGGCTTAGCAAGGTATTCATCGGGTTTATGTTCGAGGGCAGCTAACACCATAGCTTGTGAAACCTCAGCGGTTATCATAACGATAGCGCAATGACGTGAGATAAACTTTTTAGACCTTAATTCTTCAAGAATATGTTGACCATTTTTTTTATCTTCGCCCAGGTCATAACCTAATAATATAACGTCAAACTGAATTTTTTCACAAAGTATTAATACATCTGAGGCGCGGTTACTCGTATCAACACTAAGAGCACCAAGCGTGTAAGCGAATAATTTCAATGCATCACGTGATTGGCTGATACTTTCAACGATTAAAAAACGCATCTTGCTGTATGCAATCTTGTTCATAAACTCCCTTGAATATTCTTTTATCTGTAGAGACTTTTAGCGGAATTAAAACCACTTGTCTAGCTTTGCAACTGACAATAATTAAATATTAGGATATATAGCTTATTTGCTTGCAGATAACCCTTCTCGTAATTGCACTTATAATAGCTATACTGTATTCTGCAACGCCGCTGTACATTGGCTAACTTCCACTTTTTATAAAGAGATTTATCTATGGGTTTTACCTCGTTGGGCTTATCTGCCCCGATTCAAAAAGCGATTGCTGAAAAAGGTTATACCGAACCATCACCAATTCAAGCACAAGCAATTCCCGCCGTACTAAGTGGGAAAGATGTCATGGCAGCAGCACAGACGGGAACCGGTAAAACAGCAGGGTTTACACTACCAATATTAGAACGTTTATCAGGTGGCAACAAGCCACAGGCTAATCAAGTACGCACACTAATCTTAACGCCAACACGAGAGTTAGCGGCACAGATATATGAAAATGTTGAAATGTACGGTAAGTACTTACCTTTAACTGCGACAGTGGTCTTTGGTGGTGTGAAAATTAATCCACAAATGATGCGCCTTCGCCAAGGTGTCGATATATTGGTGGCAACACCAGGAAGATTGCTTGATTTATATAATCAAAAAGCAGTCAGCTTTAAGCAACTTGAAATACTAGTGTTAGATGAAGCGGACCGTATGTTAGATATGGGCTTTCTTCGCGATATTAAAAAGGTATTATCGGTCTTACCTAAGCAACGTCAGAATCTTTTATTCTCTGCAACCTTTTCAGAAGATATCCGTGATCTTGCGCGAGGGTTAGTAAATAATCCTGTTGAGATCTCTGTTAGCCCACGAAATACCACCGCTGAAAAAGTTGAACAGGTAATTTATCCTGTTGATAAAAAGAAAAAGCCAGCCTTGTTAACAGCACTCATTAAAGATAATGAATGGCCACAGGTCTTAGTGTTTATGAAAACTAAACATGGAGCAAATAAGTTAACCAAACAATTAGAGGCTGAAGGTATAAGAGCAGCGGCTATTCATGGTAATAAAAGCCAAGGAGCTAGAACTAAAGCATTAGCTAACTTTAAAGATGGTACAGTGAATGTTTTAGTTGCTACCGATATTGCAGCGCGCGGTATTGATATTGACCAGTTACCACAAGTTGTTAACTTTGAATTACCTAACGTTGCAGAAGATTATGTTCATAGAATCGGTAGAACTGGTCGAGCGGGTGCAAGTGGTAAAGCGGTTTCATTAGTCTGTTCAGAAGAAATTGATTTATTAAACGATGTAGAGCATTTAATTCAAACCCATATACCTCGTGAAATAGTGCCAGGATTTGAACCTTTTAATTTTTTATTAGAATCACGTCCTTTAAGACCTTTAAAAGCAAATAAGCCTAAAAAAGCAAAAACTGAACATCATGACGGACAACGTTCTGCCGATAATGCACGAGGTCATAAGCCGCAAAGTAAAAATCCTCGTCATAGAAATGACAGTAACGCGAATAAAGATTCGAATGCAGGTGGTCGTCGTAAAAACCCAGCAAGTACAGCACCAAAAAGTAATAGCGACCCATACTCTGCGTCACGCTAGTTTAGAAAATTAAATTAGGGCTCTTAATGAGCCTTATTTAATTTTGCTAATAGTTGATCTAGGTTATTTGCAAATGCCTGTCTGTCAGCTTGACTGATCGGGGGTGCACCGCCAGTTTGAATACCGCTAGAACGTAAAGTATCCATAAAGTCACGCATGTTGAGTCTTTGCCTGATGTTACTCTCGGTATAAAGTTCGCCACGAGGGTTTAGGGCTAAACAGCCTTTCTCTACAGCTTCTGCTGCTAAGGGAATATCTGCTGTGATCACTAAATCATGCTTTGCTGAACGCTTAACTATTTCATCATCGGCAACATCAAAACCAGCATTAACCTGTATAAAAGAAATAAATTTTGAGGGTGGCGTTTTAATGAAATGATTAGCGACTAAGATTGTTTCAATCTTTGCACGTTCAGCAGCACGAAATAATATTTCTTTAATAACGGTTGGACAAGCGTCGGCATCGACCCAAATTTTCATTATATTCCCTATTACATTTATTTTTTGCACTCGTTAGGTGCAAACTATTGCTATTTTAATCTGATGATTGCTGTTATACCTAATAGATTTCAGATAATAATATATATACCAAGCTGGAACGATACCTGCTTAGTACGATAAAAATATTTAACAAGAGAGTTAACCAATGAACAAACCACAAAGAGATATTACCCTAAGATTTCTAGCTGAACCACAAGATGTAAATTTTGGTGGTAAAGTTCACGGTGGTGCCGTAATGAAATGGATCGATTTAGCCGCTTATGCATGTTCAGCCGGTTGGAGTGGTCGTTATTGTGTAACTGCTTATGCAGGGGGGATACGTTTTATTGCCCCAATTCATGTTGGCAGCTTAGTTGAAGTAGAGGCTAAAGTCATTTATACCGGCAATTCATCAATGCATATCGCGTTAGAAGTAAATGCCTGTGATCCAAAGTTACTTAATCGCACATTAACAACCCATTGTATTGTTATTATGGTGGCTGTTGACGAAAACGGTAAGTCAGAAAAAATCCCTAAATGGATCCCTGAGTCGCCAGAAGATATTAAACAAAATGAGTCAGCGATAAAATTAATGGAAATGCGTAAACTCATCGGCGAAGAAATGCAAATCTTTGTAGAATAGTATGTAACCTAATACAAATCTGATAGGAATATTTTATAGTGCAAGCTC
Source organism: Colwellia sp. BRX8-7 (assembly GCF_014077275.1). Classification (NCBI taxonomy): domain Bacteria; kingdom Pseudomonadati; phylum Pseudomonadota; class Gammaproteobacteria; order Alteromonadales; family Colwelliaceae; genus Colwellia; species Colwellia sp. BRX8-7. Next base: position 4,728 of record NZ_JACGVP010000003.1, read on the forward strand.
TAGACGAACAACAAATCAAACTTGTTTTAAATTACGATGATGCTCAACGAGCCAATTACTTTCTGAAAGAAGTTGTCGTAAATAATGAAATTTGGATATTAAAAGACGAGCACGGCTGTGTGATGCTTAATACCGAAGATGAAGATTGCGTACCTGTCTGGCCAAATAAAGAATTTGCCCAGGCTTGGGCCACAGATGAATGGCAAGAATGTCAGCCAGAAGCTATTTCATTAAGTAAATGGTTTAGTCACTGGTCGCATGGTTTGGCAGACGATGAATTAGCCTTAGTGGTGTTTCCTAGTCAAAATGAGCAAGGGTTAGTTTTTTACCCAGATGAGCTTGAACAAGAACTAAAAAACAAACAAAAAAATCAATCAGCCAAAGGTCAGCGTTAATTACATGAGTTTTACTTCTTTAGCATTAGATAAGAGCCTAACCAACGCTGTAAAAGCACTTGGTTATGATGAGGCCACCCCTATTCAGTTAAAAGCTATTCCTGCGATCTTAGCTGGAAAAGATATTATGGCTGGAGCGCAAACAGGAACAGGAAAAACAGCGGCCTTTGCTTTACCTATTTTACAAAAGTTAATGGCAACACTTCCTGAAAATCGTCCTGTTCGAGCTTTAGTGTTAACGCCTACACGTGAACTTGCTCAACAAGTCTATAAAAGCTTTGTTAGTTATGCTGAAAACACAGAACTCAATATTGCCGTTGCTTACGGTGGTGTCAGTATTAACCCACAAATCACTGCATTAAACAAAGGTGTGGATGTTTTAGTGGCAACCCCCGGACGATTACTTGACCATATTATTAATGGCTCTTTAGCGTTAACGGAACTGGAATTTTTAGTCTTTGATGAAGCTGACCGTATGTTAGATATGGGCTTTAAAGATGAGATAGACCGTATCTTAAATCGGGTACCACTTAAGCGCCAAACCCTTTTGTTTTCAGCAACTTTCGACGATGCAATTTTTAAACTGAGTAAAAACTTATTAACCGATCCTGAGTTAATTGAAGTCAGTGAGCGAAATGCTGCGGCGGCAAAAGTAGAACAAATTCTTTATACCGTTGATAGTGATCGAAAGCGTGAATTAACCTCATTTTTAATCGGTTCAAAGAATTGGAAACAAGTCCTTATTTTCACCCGTACTAAGGTAACTGCCGACGCATTAGCGAAAGAAATGTGTAAAGACGGTATTAAAACGCAATCGATTCATGGCGACAAATCTCAAGGCGCAAGAGAAAAAGCCTTAGCAGAATTTAAAGAAGGAAAAACCCGTGCCTTAGTAGCCACAGATGTTGCTTCTCGTGGTTTAGATATTGCAAACTTAAACTATGTCATTAACTACGAACTCCCTTATATTGCTGAAGATTATATTCATAGAATAGGAAGAACGGGTCGAGCAGGTAATGAAGGGGTAGCTGTTTCGTTGATGAGCCCTAGCGAAGAGTGGTTATTAGAAGCGGTTGAAAAGGTACTCGATACGCGCTTATTGCAGCAATGGTATCCTGGTTATGAACCTGACTTAACAAAAACAGAAAAGCCCGCCCGTAAAGGTGGCCAAAAACAGCGCGATAGGAAAAAAGCGTTAGGTCAAAGCGCACGCTCGAAAAAACGAACAAGTACAGAAAGTAAATATGGGCGCCGTTAAACTTATCTTTGTCAACTAACCTAAATACTAACTGACAATGGGCCAACTCATTAATATGCTAGCGCCAACAGTGGCGCTTTTATTTTGTCTGTTTTCAACACTAAGCTGGCCAAAGTGATTTTTTATAATTTCAGCACATAACGATAGACCTATGCCAGATCCTCCAGGTTTAGTGGTATAAAAAGGGGTTAATACATTGTTGAGATTAGCAAAACCTGGCCCGTTATCTTCAACTTCAATTATTTGTTGCTCTTGTTTATAAAATGCTTTTATGACTATTTTAGTTTGGATATTTTCACTTGCTTCTTGAGCATTCTTTACTAAATTTATAATCACTTGAGCTATTTGTTCTTCATCACCGAAGCATTGTTGATTACCTTGGAATTCAATAGCACAAAGCTGCTCATTAACTAATAATTTCGTTTCATCAATAATTTCACTTAAATTAAACCACTCAAGCTTAGGTAATGGAAGTTGAGTTAATTTGCTGTATTCACTAATAAAAGACAATAATCGATTACTACGTTTATGGATACGAGAAAGTACTAAACGCGTTTGTTGCTCATCTAATTCATCAGCAGATAATAAAGTATCTGTCATAGAAGCCATCGGAGTAAGAGAGTTACGTAATTCATGCCCTAAAACACGTATTAGGTTTTGTTGGGTTACGCTACTATTCTTATTTAATAATTGAGAAATGTTGATAGCAGAAAAAAGCCAATGATCTTGGTTCTCTTGCTTGTATTGAATACTTTGACACTGCCATTGTTGATCAAACTTGGGGTGAGTTAACTGTCCATTTTGATGTTTGAAACCTAAGTCGCTTGCAAAACTTCCTACTAGCATAGGTTGTTGGATCTGTTCATTCATTGCTGTATTACGATAGGTGAGTTGTTGGTTTTCGTCGAACAAGCATACAGGTACAGACCAAGCATCGAGAATGTGATTTAATAAATTGTCTAAGCTTTGATGATTACGTGATTTGGTCAAATTTACTTGAGCTAATCCGGTAATTTCTTTTTGTAAAGCAAGCAGTAAATTATCGGGATGTTGTTGTTTAAAGCGAAGGTTCTGTTCACCCTCCTTAAGTATTTGGGTGAAAGTAGTCAGTTGCCTAATGGCTTGGCACCAAAATGAATAACAACGCCATGCTACCCAGATTAATGGGTAGGCAAGTGCAAATAATAATGTGGCTATACCGAGCAAGCTCCAACCTAAAGTTAAGGTGAGTGCGGCAACCAAACTTATTATTAATAAAACCACAAAACTTAACGCGATGACTAAGTTTTTTTCATTGCTCACTTAACCGTACCTGCTTTCATATGCTTACTCTTTAGAGATGTGTTCATTATTAGCAAATTTTTCTAAGCGTCGATAAAGCGCATTACGCGAAATATCCAAAATTTTAGCAGCTTCAATAACGTTACCTTGTGTAACCGTCATCGCCTTGTCGATAAGCTGCTGCTCGGCTACTTCTAACGGTTGTAGAACAATATGATTTTGTTCATTTTGTGGAACTTCAAGTAATAACTGTAAATCTGTTATTTCATTACTGGTTGCCATTAATACGGCTCGTTCAATAACGTGACTCAATTCGCGTATATTACCCGGCCAGTTATGTCGAGTAAGTTTAGTTAAAGCAGAGTCAGATAAGGTTATGGGGTCCTTCTGATATTTTTTACAAAACGTATTAATAAAGTTTACTGTTAATAGCGCCATGTCAGCAAGGCGTTCTCGCAAAGGTGGTAAGGTGATTACGAACGTATTTAATCGGTAAAGTAAGTCTTGTCGAAAGCCACCTTCGGTAACCAAATAGTGTAAATTTGCATTGGTTGCGCTGATCAAACGAACATTAGCACTTTGTGTTTGGCTTGAACCTAATATTTCATATTGACCCGTTTCTAAAACGCGTAATAACTTAGGCTGTAAAATAAGGGGTAAAGAGCCGATTTCATCAAAAAACAAACTGCCTTGATCTGCTAATTGAAAACGGCCAATTCTATTTTGTTTCGCATCAGTAAATGCACCTTTTTGATGACCGAATAATTCACTTTCAAATAAATTTTCAGGTATCGCTGCCATGTTAACTGAAATTAAGGGGGCATTATGACGTGTTGAAAGTTGATGAATACGTTCTGCCAGAAGCGACTTTCCTGTACCGTTCTCACCTAAAATAAGTACATTGGCATCGATCGGAGCTATTTGCTTAACTAGTTGCTCGATGGCAATCATAGCAGGTGATTGGCAAATCCATGTCGATGGCGTCTTATTTTCTACTGCTGAATTTAATAAAGCACGATAGCCTTGATTTTCTTGCTGAAGTTTAGCCACATTAAGCTGCTGATGAATGCTATTGAGGAGCTTCTCTTTTTGCCATGGTTTTTCAATAAAATCGCACGCACCTTGTTTTAAACCCTTAACGGCAAGTTCAATACTGCCCCACGCGGTCATTAAAATAACGGGAATTTTATTTTTATGGAGTTGAGTGAGAATTTCTAAACCTTCTTTTCCGCTGGTGGTATCACGGCTAAAGTTCATGTCTAATAAAATTAAATCAGGCTTTTGTCGTTCTGCTTGAATAATCACTTCTTTAGGATTTTCGGCTTCAATTATACGAAAGCCATTCGCTTGTAATAGTAACGTTAGGGCTAACCTAATATCTTCATCATCATCGGCGATGAGGATCGTGGCATTATTTTTATAATCCAACAAAAAATCCTTAACTATTTATATTGTTAATGTTGAGGCAGTAATAGACATATACAAAGTGAGGAACTCTTGGTCAACCCTCACTTAACTTTATCAATTCACCTAATGATAACGTAATTTTAAGTATGAAAAAATGTTACTCTTCACGTAATGCTTGCATTGGGTCAGCACTTATTACGCGCCAAGCAGGAATAATGACAGACAAGAACACAATAAAAATCAAACCTAAATCTAATATCGTCATAGCGACGTCATTAAATTCAGGTAACATCGTTAAGTGCTTTTGAAGTTGCTCATAACCAAAAACTGAAAATGCAAAGCCTAGTCCTAAACCCAATACCAACATCCACAAAGCATCTTTTAAAATAAAGCGTACTAATAGTGACTGTTTCGCGCCAGTCGCCATGCGTACGGCTAATTCATACTTACGATGGTTTGTTGTCATTTGAGTCAAACCTGCAACACCAATAGCGGCAAGTATTATGGTCAGTAGTGTCACCGTGACTATTATCCATAAACTAGTACGATGCATTTGAGTCATTTCAGCCCACGTATCATTCAATGCGGTAATTTCTAAGTTTTTGAACAGAGGGAATTGCGCTTTGAACTTATCTTCTATCATTGAAGTCGTTAGTTTTTTTCCTTCAGGCATCATAACCGTGTAGGTTAAATAATTTGATGAACTGGGTTCCACGTTATAAACAATGGGTAGCTGATGTGTTTTCAAGTGTCCTGGTAGGCTTTTAAGTGTCGGCACAATGCCTTGGATAATCGCGTCTGAAACTCTTAGTTTTTTACCAATAATTTCATTAAATGAAAGCTTGGGGTACATGATTTTTGCCATCGCGGCGTCTACAATAACTATTTGCTCATCATTTTCTATTTGTTCTTTTGTAATGTTTTCCCCTGCTATCAAGGGGATTTTAAAGGCTGAAAAGTAACCTTCGTTGAAATATTTTTTTTCATAGCTTATTGAAAAATTAGTATTCTCTTCTTTATACGTTTGTATTGTGAAACTTCCATTAAGTGGCCCAGACGAAGGAACAATAACTTTGCTGCCACTTACATTGCTTTCAATAAACGTCATCATTGTTGTGTCATGATTACTTAATACCATCGTTTCAAGGTGTTCATATAGAACGTTTTTAGGTCCCTTCGTTTTAGGTTCCATATTAATCTGATAGCTATTACCTAATGTATAACCGACCTCACCAAAGACCTCTTCATAACTTTGCAGTGCGAGCATTACGCTTGATGTTAATAAAATAGAAGCTAAAGATAGCTGAAGTACCATTAATACTTTACTTAATGTTTGGTTGTTTTGTGCCTGTATACCTTTACCGCTGCTATTTAGATTATCTACTAAGCTATGTTTATTAACGTCAATAGTCGCGAGTAAACTAAAAATTAGTGTCAATAACATTACAATTAATAAAGCGGCGATCACCGTTGGAAAATCAAGGCTTATTGTTGCTAATAAAGGTAAATTGTTGCCAGCTAATATAGGCAATAGTTTGATTATCCAGCCTGCTGACAATAAGCCAGTCATGGCTGCTAAACAGAAACAAGGGAGGTTTTCTAAAAAAATTAATAGCCGTAATTTATTTAGGCTGGCGCCTAAACTTAACTGAATTGCAAATTCTTTACTTCTCGCCTGATAATGTGCGATAAACAAATTCAATAAATTAAGCGCCGCCATTAATAATAAACCAACAACCGTTATCAATAAGGTGACAATAAGTGAGACTGAAGAGCCTAGTAAATTTTTACGGTAGTTTTTATTACTAATGTTTAGTTCGAAGTTTTTAGTAAACATTTTGAATGTGGCTGCTGCCTCAGCAGTAAAGTTGTTCTCTACGTATCTTGTACTCCATTCTTTAATTTCATTTTCAGTTAAAATTCTACGATTATCTTTTTGTAAAACAATAATATTTTCTAAGTCGCCATTAAGTGCGTTTGACTCAGGCTCAGACTTTTTCTGTGGTAAGTTACTTATCTGCCACACTTGTTTTGAATTGATAATTCCCGTACTTTTTATTGCTGTCACGTCTTCAATAACACCTGCAATGGTATAATTTTTATCTTCTAGTTGAATTATTGATCCTAAGGCAGAATTTTTGTTCGAAAATGCACTTTGCCATAAGCTATTTGAGATCCAAACAAAGCGTTCAGGTGAAGTAATATTAACGTCTTGGCCTTTAATTAATTTTGATCCCAATACGGTTAGAATGTTACTAGACGCTTTATGCTTATTTACCTCATATTGAGTATTATTGATGGAAATCTTGGCTGTTTGGGTAGAAATACTTGCCCACTCACCTAATGCTGAATAATCATCATAAAAGTGAGCTAGACGTTTCATTTCAAAAAAAGGCACAATAAAATCATCACTAAATGGAACATTTATTGAATAAGTATGAAGCTTATCCTCATTAGGCACACCTTGTAACGGCTGCAAAAAAAGAGTCGATGAAATCGCTATTACCGTTAACACCGCACCAAGTGTTAGCCCTAATGTTAGAATAAGCGGTACACTTAAACGAGGTAAAGAAAATACCCGTCCGATGCCGCTATAAAAAGCTTTTCTGACTAAGCTCATGCAACCCCCTGCAATTTTCTATTTTTTTCGGCGTAGTTAGGTGGGGTTGTATTTGCTTGTGAAACTATTTGTCCATCAAGTAGCTGAATTTGGCGACTTGCACAACGTGCATAGCGAGAATCATGGGTTACCATAACAATCGTAGAGCCTGCTTTATTCAGTGTTTCCAATAAAGCCATAACTTGGTCACCATTTTTACTATCTAGGTTACCGGTGGGCTCATCCACTAAAATTAAATCAGGTTTCCCAACTAACGCACGAGCGATGGCGATACGTTGTTGTTGACCACCTGATAACTGATTAGGTCGATAACTTTGACGGTGTGCCATATCAACTTGTGCTAATACTTCTTCAACACGTTGCTTGATTTCTGCCTTTTTTACTTTCCTGTGTTCAAGTGGCAAAGCGACATTTTCAAAAACGGTCAAACTGTCGATTAAATTAAATGATTGAAATACATAGCCAATATGCTGGTTTCTTATTTGTGTTCTCTGGTCAACTTTCAAACCTTGGGTATTAATATCTGCTATTATATATTCACCTTCGCTGGCGTTATCCATTAACCCCATAATTGACAATAATGTTGATTTTCCGCAACCAGAAGGTCCGGTAATAGCAACAAACTCACCTTGATTAATATCTAAAGACACACCTTGTAGTGCATGCGTTTCAATTTGTTTGCTATCGAAACGTTTATGAACGTTATTCATGTTAACTATAGTTTTCATTATTATTTCCTTATTTTTATGATTGTTTTAATGACTACATTTTTATAATCAATACTTAGAATTACGTTAATAAGTAAGGGTTAATTCTTTGAATCTTTCATAATGGCGAGTATCACTGCTAATAATTTCATCGCCAATACTTAACCCCTCAATTATCATCAATTTGTTTTGAGAAAGTTCTCCGAAAACAACTTCTCGTTGCACAACAGTATTTTTGTTAGTTTTTACGAATACACTTTGTTTTGAACGTGGGCGAAGCCCCGATGTTTGCTTGATAAAAGTGGCATTGGTTTCGTGTTTTACAAATACTTGTGCAGACACTGACAAAGAGGGGCGAGCGTTCGAAGTCAGTTCGCTGTCAATTACCGCCTCAGCTAATACAGAGCCATTCGTTACAATACTTTCAATACGGCTTATATGTGCTTTGACTGAGCCTTTTTGAGTGTTAATCGTGACGAGGGCACCAATATCAATTTGATCTGCTAACTGTTGAGGCAAGCGTAAACGCGCGATTAACGCTAAATCACTACCTACTTTCGCAAGTGATTGGCCCAACTGAACACTTTGGCCTAATTCAACTTCTAAACTTTGTAATGAACCGGAAATCCCACCTTTTACATGCATGTCTTCAAGTTGTTTTTCTAATAAAACCACTTGAGATTCTTGCTGAGTAATCGTGATATCGCGTTGGGTTAATTGGTATCCTTGCATTTCAACAAATTGTATTAATTTTTCATTTTCAAACTTTAATCGCTTGGTTTGTTGTTTCACTGATAATTTAGCGCGTTGCAAATCTATTTGTGAGGAAACGCCTAAATCCATTAAGTTTTCATTAACAGAGAGTTCAAGTTGAGCTTTTTCAATTTCGGCCTCAATATCAGCGATACGACCTTGATAATTTAAGCGCAGACTTTGTTGCTCATATTTAAAGGCTTCACGTTGCGCTTGTTGTTGTGCTAACAAGCCTTTAGCTTGGTTAACTTCTTGCTCAAGTTTAGGGTTTGTTAATAATAGTATGATAGTTTCAGTCGTTATTTTTGTCCCTGGGCGAACTAAAATCTCAGCGACTTTACCCATTGCTGGCGCCGTGAGTAAACGCTCTTTGGCAGAATAAAACTCACCATAAGCATTTGTGTAAACATCAATAGCACCTTGCTCAACGGTTTGAAAAGTTAACGTGCCATAAGCTACTTCTTTGATCGCTTTACTACTCACAGCGAAAGCAGCATAACCAATAAGTGCAATAAATAAACTAAAGGCTAACCATTTTTTCCAAGGTTTTTGTTTTAATAATTTTATTTCCATTGAACGTCTATTGCTATAAGTATAAAGTTGAATAGTGTAATGGAAGAGTTGTGCCAATAATTAAATTCTATATATATCAATTGAATATGTATTTTAGTTTAATACAGAGGTGAGTAACTGTTCGTTTTTGGTAGGCGTATGTTCGGAAATGTAAAATCTATTAAGTTCACCTTAATAGATTTTTATAATGGAGAAGGTAAATAATTGACCATTAAAGCGTAAAGAGGTGCGCGACTAATGCGGTGTAGTCAGCGAAAAAGTTTTTATCATCAAGGGCTTTAGAATTTATCAAATATTTACCATTAACCACCATAGTCGGAACACCGGTTAATTGACGAGCCGCTGATAACTTATCCTGAGTCTGCTTATTACGCTTAGCTTCACTAATAATGCTAAAATTTTTCATGCCTTTATCAAATTTAGCACCATCTCCGCCACTCAATACAAAAATGTTACGAATATCTTCTTCGCTATTTATCGTTGCACGCTCGGTCTGTAAATAGTTAAAAATGGCAGGAGAGAATTTTTTAGCAACAGCCGTCTTCTCGGCAATAATAAGGGCTTTACTTAGCATAAACTGAATTTCTGGCGAAGTTTGTTGCATAAAGTCCACGTGCGTTTTTTCCAGCTTCACCCCTTTGGGCAATACCTTTTCGAATTCATTTAAATAGGGCTCATAAGCGCGACACGCAGGACAGTAATAAGAGAAGTATTCACGCAGCTCAGGTTTGTTGGTCGTTTGTTCAGATATAACCGTATAGTGCTTACCTTCTTCAAATTTACTGTCTTGTGCTGCAATCGCTGTCGCAGCGAATAAGGTCAAGGCGATGAATCCGCCAAATAGTGTTTTAAGAGCTTTCATGGTTATCCTCAGAGAATCATTTATTAATTTTTATTGTTGCGAGTATAGACCAAAGTAAAAAGCGTCGGTTCATCGTAAAATGTAAAAGTTTATTACGAAAATTTTTTATCGAAAGTCATTATTTAAAATGAATTAAAAGACATAAGTTTAAATTATTTGAAATAATAGCTAAACGTCGTTGAATTGTAGCTGTTTTATTTTTTAGTATATTACTGTTGTTATCAATAAATGGTTTGTTAATTTCTTTATTATCAGTGGTTAATGTTTTTGTTGGCTTTTCCATTATCTATCCTTATTTATCGGTGTAAGACTATTCTGTCAAAACAAAAAATGACAAACCAACGATATAAACTTACACTTAATATAAGTAAAACTTATGGCCAATAAGTAAAGATGGATCAACGACTCAAGTATTTAAATGCAATGCGTACCTTTGAAAGTGCTGCTCGACATAAAAGTTATAGTCAAGCGGCAGAGGAGTTGTTTGTTTCTCAAGCGGCGGTTAGCCAACAAATGCGGCAATTGGAAAACGTTTTATCCGTAAAATTATTCGTTCGTACCGGCCGTAAAATGTTGTTAACGCCAAGCGGTGAGACTTTGTATGAGTCGACACATCAAGCGCTTAACACCTTAATAAAAGGGCTTAACAGTATTCAACAAGAAGATATTGCTGGCGATTTAACGATTACGTCAACACAAGCATTTTGTTCTTTATGGTTAATGCCTCGTTTATATAAATTTTCTCAAGTACACCCGGATGTTAATGTACGCATATTAGGCTCAAATCAGAAAGAAGATTTACAACAAAAAAATATAGATTTGGCGATACGCTTTGGTGTTAAAAAACAAGTGTCTAACGATGATAATCTCGTCATGGAAGATTTTGGTGAAGATGTCGTATATCCCGTTTGCTCCCCCAAGTTATTACAACATATGTGGCTTCAAAGCCCCAAAGACCTCCTAGACTGCACCTTAGTTAGCTTAGCTAATGAGCAGGTAGTTACTTGGGATAAATGGTTTGAACATGCAGGCGTCAAAGGCTTTGAAAGCATGACTAAGAAAACAGAAGTTACCTCGAGCGATATGGCCTTAAATGCAGTATTAAGTGGTCATGGCGTTACACTTGCTGCCAGTGCAATGTTTTCACAATACATTCAGACTAAGCAATTAGTTGTGCCTTTTAAAATTAAGCATCCAGTGATTTGGAAACGCTATTTGGCCTACGATCCTAATTCAGCCAAGCGCAAACGTATTCAGGTTTTTATTGACTGGGTGCGCGCCGAAATGGCAAGCTCAGCACCGAAAGTATTATTAAGATAATTTTGCTTTCGTTACATTTATCTAAGGAATATCAGTAGATGCCCTGTATTTTAGTTATTGATGACCGTCCAGATATCCGTCTAAGTTTAGCGGTATTGTTAGAAGATCATCACTACACCGTTATTGAAGCCGACAACCCTCAAGTTGCACAAGTGAAATTAAAAAACCATGCTATATCCCTGATATTGCTTGATATGAACTATCAATTAGACACAACGTCTGGTGAAGAAGGTTTAGCTTTTCTTACCTGGTTACAAAACTCTTCATTTGGACATACACCAACAATAGCAATGACCGCTTGGTCGAACACAGACCTAGTCGTAAAAGCAATGAACTTAGGTGCCAACGACTTTATTGAAAAGCCTTGGCGTAATAAACACTTATTACACACCGTGGCGCAGCAGCTCAATCTTTTAAACCTTTCAAGTCAAAATAAAAAATTAAAACAACAACTTATCAATGAAAATTGTGACGATTATGTCTGGCAATCACCCGTTATGACGCAATTATTGAAAAAAGTAAAAGCGGTGGCACATACCGATGTCAGTATTTTATTAACCGGTGATAATGGCACAGGTAAAAGCGAACTTGCTCGTTTTATTCATCAAGAATCACCGCGTAATAACGAAGCTTTTATTGCCGTAAATATGGGCGCTATCAGCGAGTCACTGTTTGAAAGCGAGATGTTTGGCCATAAAAAAGGCGCTTTTACTGATGCCAAACAAAACCGTATTGGGCGTTTTGAACTCGCTGAAAATGGTACTTTATTTTTGGATGAAATCGCCAATATTCCACTTTCCCAACAAGCTAAACTACTACGTGTATTAGAAAATGGAGAATACGAAACCCTTGGGTCAAGCCTGACACAAAAAACAAATACTCGTATAATATCAGCGACTAATGGTGACTTTACTCAGTTACTAAGTACTGAGCTATTTAGAGAAGATTTATATTACCGTCTTAATACTATTGAATTTAGAGTGCCGTCGTTAAAAGAACGCACGGAAGATATTTTATTGTTAGCGCAATTCTTTGTTGATAAATTCACTAAAAAATATCAAAGGTCTGTTCGCTCTATATCGCACGGTGCACAGCAAGCTATGCTTGATTACCATTGGCCAGGAAATGTGAGGGAAATGAGCCATTTAGTTGAACGAGCGGTATTGTTAGCTGAACATGAACAGTTATTGGCAGAAGATTTGCACATTAGAAATGTCAGTCCTGCGGGGGCAGTCGAAAACTTAGCCAATAATGCGCTTCAAAATAATGGGCCGAGTAATCAATTACCATTAATGACATTGGCTGAAGCGGAAGTTGCTATGGTTAAATTAGCGCTCAAACAAAGCGCAGGAAATGTACCTCAAGCCGCGTTATTACTGGGTTTGACAAAAGCGTCGATGTATCGACGTGTGGAGAAATATGGCCTTGCTAAAAACTAATTCTCTAGAAAGCTTTATACAAAAAAAACTTGCTATACTCTGTACTGTTATTTTGTTGTTAAGTGGTTATATTTTTTGGCTTTTAACGATAAAGTGGCAGTGGATCGTTATTGTTGAATTAGTGCTTTTTACGATTTGTTTCGGCTTTACTTTGTCAATAAAGCAGCGTGTGATGCGATCTTTTACTCGTGCTTCTTTACATATAGATGCCATTACTCAAGAAGATTATAACCAATTTGGAAAATCAACTTTCCCAAAGGGTAAAGTTAGCGAATTTCATCAGCAATTGAAACAACTGAGTGAAAAGTTACAAACACAAAAGTCTCATTATGATCAGCAGGCTTTTCTGGTTTATCAATTGATCTCACAGTTAGATACACCAGTTTTGATATTTAATGAAAAACAACAGCTTACACTTGGTAACGAAGCGTTTTATTATCTGTTTAAGCAACCATGGCAAATGTTTCGTCACGCCACTGCCGATTTATTGGGTTTACATTACAATGACGGACACTGGAAGTTCATAGAACAAGCGAAACAAAACCGCTGGCAAATACGTCACAGTGAATTTATAGATGATGGTGAAAATCATCAACTGCTGCTTTTTATTGATATTGAACCCGCATTGCGAGAAAGCCAATTAAATGCCTGGCAGCAAATCATTCGCGTACTCGGCCATGAGATCCGTAATTCATTAACACCAGTATCTTCGATGGCAGAGACACTAGCAGACAAAGCAAGCAACGAAAGAGACAAAATGGTGCTTGGTGTTATTACCGAGCGTTGTTTGCATTTACAATCTTTTGTGAACCGTTACTCGTCGTTATCACAAAAATTACAAATAAATTGCCAGTGGTTGTCTGTAGAGCACGTTATTAAGTCTGTTTCGGGTTTGTTCTCCGATATAAATATTACCCTCAACGCGCGTGTTAATGAATTTTGGGCAGATGGCGAGTTTATAGAACAAATTTTTATTAACTTATTTAAAAATGCTAAAGAGGCAGGCGCCACTGAAATAGCGGTTAGCCTTGCTTTAGAAGATCAATATTACATTATTGAAATTACCGACGATGGCCATGGTTTCTCTAACATGAACAACTTATTTGTTCCGCTCTATTCAACTAAACCACAAGGGCAAGGAATAGGGTTAAGCTTTTGTCGTAATATCATTGAACAGCATCATGGGGTAATGGAACTGCATAATAATAACGAGAGTGGTCAACTGCAATCAGGCGTTACCGTAATGATGATTCTCCCTAAGCCCAACATTAACAGGGGTTAGCAGTGAGTTCAATTATGAACTAGGTAAAAGTTCGAAAATGAACTTTTGTTTATCTGAGTAAGCTGAACCAATGAAACTGGTTTAACAATATGTTGATTTGTAAATAATATTTATTGTCATTTGATAGTGAAGTTTTGCTATAGTGATAAAATTACCATAAGGACAATAAATAAAATGAAATTATTTACAAAAATAGTAGCCGCGAGTATTTTTACTGTATTAGCAACAGGTGCAATCGCTAACTCAGCAAGCTCTTTAAAACATGCAGAAAAAGCGACTGATTTACGCCAATCAATATTTAGTTTGTTGGGCAGCAACATGGGTCCTTTAGGCGGTATGGCTAAAGGAAAAATTGATTTTGATGCGGAAAAAGTATCAACGCATGCTTTACGCATTAATCAATTATCACTGATGATTGCCGACTATACCCGCACGAACACTTCGGCACATAAAGTGAAGACTGAAGCACTCGACAAAATTTGGGAACAACCTGATGCATTTTCAAAACGTATTGATGACTTAACACAAGCATCGGCTAATTTGCAAAAAGCAGCTTTAAGCGGAGATGAAAGTCTTATTAAAAAAGCGATTGGTGGTGTAGGTAAAACCTGCGGCGGCTGCCATGATGATTTTAAAGCAGAATAGTGCTTAACCCGTGACCATTTAAACGACTTTAGTACTTTAAAGTCTGATGGTTTAGGGGTTTATTAACATAAATTAATAAGTGATTTCAGCGGTGTAAAACATCCTGTAATCACCTATCGTTAAAATAATAAATGTATTAGTAGTAATATTCTTCTATAACAGGTGCATTCAGCACCACCAGCCAATAAACAAAAACCACAGCCACTATTACCATTAAAAGCGCAATCCATAACTTAGAGTGTTTGATCACATTTGTTTTATCTACTTTAGCGGCAAGCTTTTTTCCTGTGATCATTGGGAGTATTATCGATTGCTTTTTCACTCGCTCATAATAGGCGATTGCCAATAGGTGCATAGCAATGGCTGCAATCATTAAATCAAAGACATTGTGATGTAAAAACATCATCACTTGTTCGACTTCTTTGCTAACACTATCGTAGTAAGGTCCAGAAGAAAATACATCGTCATTGATAAATAAACCACTTATTGCCTGTAAACTGATGAGAAAAATCATCAAAAAAACCATCAAACTGCCTAATGGATTATGACCACTACTATTTTTAACTTGATTGTTTTTTAGATCACCAATGTAGTTAATAAGGCGCTTAGGTGTTGGAAAAAAAGATCTAAACTGCGAGTGTTTAGTACCGAAGAATCCCCACAAAGTTCTGAAAACAAGTAAGCCTAAAGCGAAATAGCCAAGTTTCATATGAATATCAATCAGGTCATTGTCTTGATCAGAAGTGTACCAAGAGGCAATAACAGTAAAGGCAAATAACCAATGAAAAAGTCGTAAAGGTAAATCCCAAATAAGAACATGTTTCAGCAAGAGTCTATCCCAAATAGAAATAAAGTATTAATTGTAATGGCTACAAATTATGAAGTAAAAAGGAATCACCGAATTACTTCACATCAATAACGAAATATTTTGAGTTCATTATCGAACTAGTACGAAAATAAGGTTGTCGATTTAATGTTTTACATTGATTTATATAGGAAATATTATTGGCACGAAATTAGCTATATCAATATATAGAAAGACGGTTAAGCAACAACCAAGAGAATAATGTGGATATTTTAAAACAGAAGCCTAAAAAAACATTGCTCAATAACAAAGGACTAATAGTAACGATCGCCGTTGTTATTGTTATTGTATTGGTAAGTTATGCAAAAGCGTCACTTAATAGTGTCAGCCTAGCGAGAAAAGATTTATTGCTTGCAACGGTAAAGCAAGGAAATATAGACGTTACCGTAGAAGGATACGGCAAATTAACCTCAGATAAATTGCAATTAATTACTACCCTCACCAAAGCAACGCTTGAAGAAATCGTATTGAAACCTGGCGCTACTGTTACCAAAGAAAGCGTAATCGTAAGATTAGCAAACCCAGAACTGCAGCAACAAGTGCAAAGTGCTGAATATTCAGTAGCTGAGTCAAGAGCCAATTTACGCCAACTAAAATTAAACCAAAGACGCGAAACACTCACCGAAAAGTCAAATTATTTAGAACTTGTATCACAGCATAAAGGGGCTCGTTTAACGTTAACGGCACAAAATAAATTGGTAAAAAGCGGTATTGTCAAACAAATAGACTATCAAGAAAGCATATTGCGTGAAGATCAGTTAAAAGAACGAATTGAAATTTTTAAAGAACGTAATGAACAGCTTAAAGAAGTACATAAAGAGGCGATAAATATACAACTAGAACGAATTAAGCAAGTTGAACAAAGACTAACAATCGCTAAAGAGCGGAAAAATAAATTAGTGGTAAAGGCCGGTTTTGACGGTGTGCTACAACGTTTATCTGTAAATTTAGGGCAAAGCTTGTCTCCAGGGCAAGAAGTTGCCTTAATTGGTAGTGTTACCGAATTAATTGCGTTGATCCGCGTGCCACAAAACCAAGTGCAATTAGTTAAAATTGGTCAGAACGTTATCGTTGATACCCGACAAGAACTCATTGAGGGGAAAGTTAATCGTATTGACCCTATTGTTGACCAAAACACCGTCGAGGTTGAAATATCATTCCCTGGGAAACTACCTAAAAGTGCAAGGCCCGAACAAAACATTGATGCGGTGATCACGGCTAAAGTACTCAAAAACATTTACTACATCGACCGACCTGCCAATGTGCAAGCGCAGAGTGAAACTTCGCTGTATCGGCTTAATAAAGAAATGTCTGAAGCTATAAGAGTCGATATAAGTTTTGGGGAAAAAACTGGACGATTTATTGAAATAAGTGCGGGAGCCAACTTGGGCGACCAATTTATTATTTCAGATTTAAGTAACTATAAAACAGCCAAAATTTCGATTTTATAATTGAGTCATAAAATTACAAAAGGATAGGTACATGAGCACAGCCATTTTATTATTAAAAAATATCGGTAAAATTTTTGAAACCGAAGAACTTGAAACACATGCTTTGAAATCAATTAACTTAACCGTTAATAAAGGAGACTATGTTTCAATATCTGGTCCTTCTGGCTGTGGTAAATCAACACTTTTATCAATTATGGGCTTACTTGATGTAAGTAGCAGTGGTGAGTATTTCATTGAAGGTGTCAATGTTACTGACCTATCACTGGATCAAGCTGCAGAAGTTAGAAATGCAAAGATTGGTTTTATATTTCAATCGTTTAATTTAATAGACGAGCTTTCAGTTTTCGACAACGTGGCTTTGCCACTGCGCTACCATGCTGATAAACCCAATAACGCGACAATCAAAAAACGTGTCATAGAATGTTTAGAAAAAGTAGGCCTGTCACACCGTATTAGTCACAAACCAAACCAACTTTCTGGCGGACAACAACAACGTGTTGCTATTGCTCGTGCGTTAGTTGCTGACCCTGCAGTGCTATTAGTGGATGAACCAACGGGTAACCTTGACTCTAAAAGTGCTGACCAAGTTATGGATGTACTCGACCAATTAAATAAAGCGGGTACAACCATTTGTATGGTAACGCATGATCCGCGCTATGCAGATATGGCGCGTACTAAAGTACAGCTTCTTGATGGCGCTATTTTACACTCACCGGGT
Source organism: Colwellia sp. BRX8-7 (assembly GCF_014077275.1). Classification (NCBI taxonomy): domain Bacteria; kingdom Pseudomonadati; phylum Pseudomonadota; class Gammaproteobacteria; order Alteromonadales; family Colwelliaceae; genus Colwellia; species Colwellia sp. BRX8-7. The sequence continues at coordinate 22,304 of NZ_JACGVP010000003.1, forward strand.
GTAAAACTAGTCGGGTAAATCGGCTAACTCAATAAGTACTTTGTACCGTCATACTGAATTTATTTCAGTATCTAAAGTTGTTGAAAAGTTTAAAACCAGATCCTGAAACAAGTTCAGGATGACGCTATTTTAGACTCGCCGGGTGTAAAACTAGTCGGGTAAATCGGCTAACTCAATAAGTACTTTGTACCGTCATACTGAATTTATTTCAGTATCTAAAGTTGTTGAAAAGTTTAAAAACCAGATCCTGAAACAAGTTCAGGATGACGCTATTTTAGACCCGCTGGGTGTAAAACTAGCGAGATAACTCACCCTGAACCTTATTCAGGGTGATGGTCAGAAAATAGGGTCATGAAAAATGAACAGTTATTTAATCAAACAAGCGTATTTAAGCTTAAAGCAAAAACCGATTTTTGTGCTTAGTGTGGTTTCTACCATGGGCGTAACCTTAGGTGCATTATTATGTGTGCTGACCTTAGCGTATGTCATGTTAATAAAACCCTTACCGTATCCTGACCAAGAGCGTTTATATAATGTTGAACATCAATTAATCAGTAATGAAAATGCTATTGATGGCCGCGCTTTTACTTACCCTAATTTAATGCATTTATATAACCAGCAATCGTTATTTGAGCAAAGTGTTTTAATGTATGTTGATGGCGGGGTCATTACTTCTTTGCCAAGCGAACCCATGGTGGCAATATCATTTATAACGCCGCAATGGTTTTCATTGTTCTCTGCAAAAATGGAGTTAGGGAAGGGATTTGCAGAAAGTGAAAAAGTTAACAGTTATAACCCCGTTGCCGTTTTAACTTATGAAACATGGCAAAATAAGTTTAATGGCGACATTAATGTACTTGAAAAAAGCCTGACGTTAAGCGGAAATAACTACCGAATTATTGGTGTACTCGCAGAAAATAACATTGAAGCGCCACTCGCCGGCGCTGGTTTTAAAACCGAGTTATATTTTCCATGGGATTATAATTCGGTAAGTGAAAGAGAACGAAAACGTTGGGGAAATGATGATAGCGGTTTGATATATGTTGGTAAGCTGAATAAGCAATATGCGGAATATTCCAAGCCACAAATTGATCAAATACTAACAAAGGTCGTCAATGAGAATTGGCAAAGTAAGGTATCGGGTCATGACTTTTTTAAAAATTGGTCGATCGTACTTGAAACACAAACATTAAAATCTTTTATTGTTAGCGATGGTGAACGTAGCGTTTACTTATTATTGATTGGATCATTAGGTTTACTGTTTATTGCTTGCGCTAACATCGCCAATTTATTTGTTTCACGAACAGTAGAGCGTCAGCAGCAACTTGCTATTTCTGCGGCTGTTGGTGCTTCTAAAGCACAATTATTTCGCAACATTTTAGCTGAAACAGGGCTGTTAATGTTTGCCGCTATTATACTCGCGCAGGTTGTTATTTTTGTTGGTTTTAGTGTTTTACAATATTACCTTGGTGATTTTCTACCACGCATTGATGAACTTGAACTCAATGCATTTTCATTTTCAGCTTCTATTTTACTTTTAGTCTTGTTAACACTTACCTTCTCACATTTATGTTTGAAAATGATCAACTATCATGCACTTAACGCTACGTTGCAATCAGGTGGCAAAGGCAGTGGTATTCAAGTATCAAAGCGTGTGCGAAACATCTTAATTAGCAGTCAAATAGCGACAGCAACCGCCTTAGTCTTTATTAATGTCGTTTTGTATAAAGACGCCAGTGAATTAGTAAACCAACCTTTGGGTTATCAAACAAATAACATTACCTCGGTCGTATTGGCATTACCCAATGTTGAAAGCGAGATAAAAGCACAAAAACTCACTGCCCTTAAAGCTGAGTTATTAGCCCATCCGAAAATAAAAAAGGTAAGCCAAGCGATGCGACCCACAGGCTTTGGTACTTTGGCATTAACAGCTATGGAAACAGACAATCGTTATACTGTGCTAGGGAAAGATATTGACGATCAATACTTTAGCATGCTCAAACAAGCGATTATTGAAGGTGACAACTTTAGTGCTGCAGATATTAAAGACGACAGAAAAGTGATGATTGTTAATGATGTTTTTGCACAAAGATTAGCGCCAAATGGCAGTGCGATTGGCTTTAAATTTAAAAATGGTGTTGAAGTTATTGGTGTTGTAAAAAGTATTAATATGCCTGGCATACAGAGAGTAGAGTCTCGTTTTTATTACCCCGCAAGTTTGGCAAGAAATATGTTGCTAATAGAACAGCATCAAGGGCAAATATTTAATCGTGATGAAATGATTAGTGCGATGAAAAGCGTTGATAAAAAATTAAGTTTATTCACCTTCACATCACTCAATGAATATAAAGGCCGTCGATTATTTTCTTCAGTAACTACAGCCGTTACGACACTAGTATTGGCTATTTTAACGTTATTACTATCAGGTTTAGGTTTGTACGGTATTCTTAACTATTCTAGCCAAATGCGTCGTTTTGAAATTGGTACTCGCATGGCTATTGGTGCAAAGGGTAAAGATATTGTTAGCTTAGTCTTTAAAGATAATGCTGGCGCATTAGGCATTGGTTTAGTGGTAAGTTTTGTTGTATTACTTGTTTTGTATCTTGGTTTTAGTGACAGTTTAAATACTTATATTAGTTTAGAACTTTTGCCGTTATTTATTCTCACAGTGGGAGCAATATCACTGCTTTCATCACTTGCCTGTTATGTGCCGTTACGCCCGTTTATTAAAAACCCCGTTATTCATGCCTTAAAGGGGAGTGAATAATGAATTTATTTATCTATCAGTTAAAACAAGCATTTTTAAGCCTTAAGAAAAAACCAGGCTTTGTTTTTAGTGTTGTTTCAACCATGGGCGTTACGTTAGGCGCGTTGTTATGTGTGTTAACACTAGCCTATTTATTGTTGATTGAGCCATTGCCATACCCTGAGCAAGATCGACTTTTTGTTGCTGAGCATAAGGTTCTTGGCGATAAAAAAGAGACCAAAACAGTTGCTTATAGTTATGCTGGCTTGGTGCATTTATACCAGAGTAAAGCCGCATTTGAACAAGCGGCCATCATGTATTATGACCAAGATGTGATCCTTTCTCACCTTAACCAACCACTCGTCAATACCACTTATACCACGCCGGAGTTACATCAACTGTTAGCGTCGACTATGGCAACAGGTCGAATGTTTACGGCTAGCGAAGCTCTGGATGCCAATAATCCAGTAGCTATGCTCAGTTATAATACTTGGCAGCAAAAATATGATGGCAGTGCGGATATTCTTGAACAAAAAATCAATATCAGGGGTGTTAGTTATCGCATTGTTGGTGTATTGGCAGAAGGTTTTGTTGAACCTGAATTAGCTGAAATTGGGCGTGAAACGCAAGTTTGGCTGCCATGGGATTATAATCAGACTGACCAAGTAAGCAGAAAAAGTTTTTTGAGCATAAAAGGTAACTTTAAATTTATTGGTCAATTGAAAAAAGGGCTTAGCAAAAGCCAAGCACAACAACTTTTAACCCCTTTAGTGAGTAAACGCTGGCAAGAAGGTGTTGCTGATATGGAATTCTTCAATGATTGGTCAATCGATATGCGAGTCCGCTCAGTGAAGGACGTTATGCTCGGGGATAGTGAGTCTATTGCGGTAATGCTGTTAGCGGGTGTGATTGGTTTAGTATTGATTGCCTGCGCAAATATCTCTAATTTGTTTATCGCACGTACTGCAGAAAAGCAACGTCAAATGGCGATTCAAGCAGCGATTGGTGCCACTAAGAAACATTTATTTAAAGCGATGTTGGCTGAAACCAGTTTACTGATGTTGATGTCGATCATACTCGCCTTGATAGTTGCTAAGGGCGGGTTTTATATTATGCAGCAATATTTGGCCTTGGTATTACCGCGAGTTGACGAGCTATCTCTTAATCCGATAACGCTTAGCTGTGCGGCACTAGCAACCATTATTCTTGCATTGTTTTTTGCTAAATTAAGTACTCGTATTATCAATTATCGTGCACTCAATGCTAGCTTACAAAGTAGTGGTAAGGGCAGTGGTTTACAGGTATCAATAAAGACACGCCAAGTCTTAATCGCCAGCCAAGTGGCATTAGCGACGCTATTAGTATTTGCCAACTTGAGCTTACTTAAAAATGCCGTTAAAACCATTAATGCACCGATAGGTTTTAGCACCAATAATATCTCGATTTTAACGCTAAACTTCTCTTCAACCCAATTATCTAGCCAGGAAGAGGTCATCGCCATTATGGCTGAGATCATAGAAAAGCTTAAAGCCTTACCACAGGTGGAAGCCATTGCGCATGGGAGTTCACCTTTAGATGGCTTTGGTATTAAATTGCTAACCAAACTTGATGATAATGAAGGGCATTCACCGTATTTAAAAAGAATTGATCATAGATATTTTAAACTAATTGAACAACCGCTATTACAAGGTGAAAATTTTACCAAGCTAGATAGACGAGATAACAACTATTCGATGATTGTTAACCAAGCGTTTGCTAAGCAGTTAACACCTGACGGTGATGTCATAGGTATGCGGCTAGTATCGATAAATGAGCCTGAATTTAAAATAATAGGTATTGTTAAAGATATTGCTATTCCCGGCGATACTCCGTTTGGCAGCGACGATGTAGCTGCGCCTATACCAAGGGCCTATGTGCCTGATAATCTAAACGACAACAAATTTATACTTAAAATAAAGGCTGACCAGTCTATTAGTCGTCAACAGTTGGGCAAATTATTAGCCGAAGTTGACGCTAGATATTCTGTATTTAGCTTCAAATCAGCAGATGAAATGCTTACTCAAAACTTGTTTACTCAAATTACTACCGCGGTGACAACGACAGCTTTAACGTTAATCACTTTTTTCCTCGCGGGTATTGGTCTCTATGGCATTTTAAGTTACAGCACCCAAATGCGCCGTTTTGAGATTGGAACACGTATGGCAATAGGTGCTAAACGTGGTGACTTAATATTACTGATTATAAAAGAAAACGTGAAGCCTATTATTGCTGGCGTATTGTTCAGCTTAGTTATTTTATTGAGTGTGTATTTCTTTTTTAGTGTAGAGCTTTCATCTTATATCACAGCGCAATTAACGCCGTTGTTTCTTGTGACACTTGTATTAATTTCTACTCTTTCGTTATTGGCTTGTTATTTACCCTTAAGACGATTTATTAATTCTCCTGCGATAAGCAACTTACAAGGAAGTGAATAATGAACTTATTTACCTATCAACTAGAACAAGCATTTTTAAGCTTGAAGAAAAAACCGGGCTTTGTTTTTAGTGTTGTTTCAACAATGGGGATTACCTTAGGTGCTTTGTTATGTGTGTTAACACTGGCCTATGTAATGCTAATTAAACCCTTGCCGTATCCTGATCAAGACCGATTATACCGTGTCGACAGCCAACAGTTTGATGCTGCTGGCGCTTTAAATGTTACTGCTTTTAGTTACCCGAGTCTCGTGCATTTATACAGGCATCAACAAGAGAAGAACCAGCAGGTTTTCGACCAAGTGGCTTTATCAATTTATGACGATGAAGTACTAACGTCACTCGCCACGCAGCCAACATTATCAACCGCCTATGTTACCCCTGAATGGTTTAAGCTTACTGCGGCAAGTATGGCTATAGGGCGACCATTTTCTGAGTCTGAGCACATTAATAGTAATATTCCTGTTGCGGTATTAAGTTATCAAACATGGGTGAATGACTTTGCTGAAGCAACGGATATTCTCAATGAAAAAGTGACTTTTCGTGGTATAAGTTTTCAGGTTATTGGTGTTTTGTCGTCAGCGTTTATTGAACCTAAAATATCAACCATTGGCCGAGAAACCAAAGTTTGGTTACCTTTTAACTTTAATGCTGGCGGCGAAACGTATCGAGCACGTTGGTGGGATAGGGCGAATAACTTAACCTTTATTGGCAAACTTGCTAAAGATGAAAATGTTGCACAAGCGCAAGCGAAAGTTACCCAGCTAGTGAATGAAACCTGGCAAGAGAATATCGACCAAAATGGCTACAACAAAGGTTGGCATATCGAAGTGGAATTATTGTCATTTCAATTAGTAATTTTAGGTGATAGTGGCCGTAGCGCTTATTTATTGTTATTAGGCGTTATTGGCTTGTTAGCCATCGCGTTTATTAATATCGCTAACTTACAACTGTCACGCACGGTTGAAAAAAAGAGCCAATTAGCTTTACGTGCAGCGGTTGGTGCTAAACGTAAAGACCTTTTTAGTGTGTTTTTTGCTGAATCATTTCTGCTGATGTTTGGTGTATTGTTACTCGCCTTACTTATTGCGCAAGTAGGTTTTGGTGTATTGCAAACAAACTTGCAACAGGTATTGCCTCGCGTTAATGAGCTAAACCTTGGCTTATTCACCTTAACCAGTGCGGTAATAACCTCTTTGCTCTTAGCCATTCTATTTGCTTTGTTAAGTTACCGAGCGATAGACTTACGTCGCTTAAATAACAGCATTCAAACCAGCGGTAAAGGAACAGGGCTGCAAGTGTCGAAAGGGATGCGTACTTTCTTAGTGATCAGTCAAGTTACCGTGGCTACCGTATTAATTTTTATTAATATAAATTTATTAAAAACATCATTACAAACTATTTACGATCCGTCAGTGATGAACGTTGAGCAATTAAGCAGTGTAGTACTGACTCAATCTGATGCCGTTGAATTAACGCGCGCAGAGAGCTCTGCTATTACCGCAGAGATTCAACAAAAAATTTCAGAATTACCGCAAGTGAGTGTGGCGAGTAGAAATAGTTCACCGTTAACCGATGGTGAAGGTACTTGGTCGCTAACCGAAGTAACCTCTAATCAAACCGTATTACCGCTGGGTAAAAGCGTCGATAGTCATTATTTCTCATTAATGGGACAGAATTTATTAATGGGCGATAACTTCATTGAAAGTCACTTTACTGACCGAGCGCCAGTACTGATTATTAATGAGCAACTCGCCAAGCAATTAGTTACCGAGGAACAAGGTAATTTAAGTGCAGCACTCGGTAAGCAGCTTTCTTTTGGTGGCCCTAGCGCGTATACCATTATAGGTATCGTTAACGATCATAAATTGCCGGGAAAAACATCTATTCCAACGCGTGTTTACATGCCTAATTTAAGTCGTTCTAACTTACTGATTAAACTAAAAGACAATCAAACGTTAACGCGAGAACAGTTAGTGTTTGCGATTAAATCGACCAGTAAATCGATCAGTTTATTTGAATTCTCAACCTTAGCACAGCAAAAGGCTCAACGATTATTTAGCCAGTATACGGCGGCAATTACTACTGCAACACTCACGGTTATTACCTTCGTTTTATCAGCGATTGGTCTGTATGGCATTTTAAGTTACAGCACCCAAATGCGCCGTTTTGAAATTGGAACACGCATGGCCATTGGCGCTAAACGAAGCGACTTAATTAAATTGATTATTAAAGACAATGCCAGTGCAATATTATTGGGCGTACTGCTGAGTGTTGGCGTGTTGTCTCTATTAACCATTGGTTTTAGTGAACAAGTCAGCCACTACATCACCTTAGAATTACTGCCGGTGTTTATAGTGACCTTAGCGATGATCAGCATACTGTCGTTATTTGCCTGCTACTTTCCTTTGCGTCAATACATTAACAAACCTGTGATCCATGCATTAAAGGGTAGCTAATAATGACGTTCACTATCACGACTTTATTTCTATATGCGTCTACCAATCCTTTCGTAATTAATGCTTGTATGATTTTCGTACCAATGGTATAAAAAATAATGGAATAAAAAAAGAGTATAAAATGGAATACAGTGAATCAATAATTGAAGGTAGTATAATCAATGAGTTAACTTGCCCTGATTGTGGTTGTAAGCATCATCAGGTGAAAGGCGTGATTAAATATGCCTTCTTTTTTATTGAGTCTATTCCATTTTACCCGGTTAAAAAAAGTACTATTATTCAATGTCAGCAATGCTGGGTTCAAACCGATGCAGCTACTTTACCAAAACAGCGTGTCAAAGAATTGTCAAAAAATCTATTTCCCGCTTGGCGATTGTCCAGTAAATTTTTAGGGTCGCTTTTAACGTTAATGTTCCTAGGTTACTTAGTACAAGGTGAAATCAAGCAACATCAATTGTCTGATCAGTTTATCGAAAACCCTGCTGTTAATGACTTCTACCATGTTGATTTTCGGTATCTTTCTAGTGAGTTACGACCCAATGAAAAATACCGTGTTGGGAAGGTTACTGATATTACCGGTGATGTAGCAACCGTGGTCTATAGCCGATTATTTTATCGTATGCAGCATGGTGCAGATGAAAGCATTAGAGTCGGGCATGTAACTCACTTTAGTTTTTTTTCAAGAAAAGAATATCATTACAGTTTTGCTGAATTACATAAAATGCGCACGGAAGGTGCTATTTATCGGGTTGAAAGACCGATTAAAAATGAATTAAGGGGTAAGCCCGTTGTAACCGCGAAAAAGCGTTTTTTAAGTAGTACTTACTTCCCTGGCGCAAGACAGAACAATTCAGGTTTAGCTTTTTTAGAAGCGAGCTATATAGATAACCATATCGAATTAGCCTTTGAAAAATTCAACCTCTCAGCTGAAAGAGGCTATAAGCTTGGGCAAGTTAATTTAGCTGAACTTTACATCACAGGTAAGCATGGTAAGCATGGTGAGCAAGACTTAAACCAAGCACTATTTTGGTTACAAGAAGCGGCCTTACAAGACCACCAACCCGCCATAGATAAATACCTTATTGTTTGCCAGCAAGTTGCACAGTGCAGTAAAAGTGACTTTATCAAGGTATTATCAGAGCAAGGTGTTAATTTTCATATAGACAAATAGAACCTAAATAGACTTGGTGGGTATAGATTTAAAAGTAAGAGACTGCAATATCAGATTTATTGTCGATGTTCATTAAGAAAACATATTCTTTATGCGGCTAAGGAGCTTTCCATCACTTTGCGCAGACTCATCGTATTCGTAAGGTGAATCTAATACGGCTAAACGCAATGAATACGTGCCTCCGTGTCCCCAAGGCCACCATAACGCTATAATCGCTGGTGTTGAATCTGTGGCAGGTCGAGCTAAAATAAGTTGATCTTTGTTAAGTTTAATTAAGGGACCTAAGTATTCTTTAATTTCTTGTGGTGCTTTTTTTGCCGTTTTTTTATTCCATTCATGTTGAAATTGTTGGCGAAGTGCGTCTAGCGTTTTATCTTTTTTATCACGAGAGAATTCAGACAGCATAGCGGAAAATCTGTCTTCCCAGCGCCATGTTAATTGCTCGCCTAATAAATGAATTATGGGATGAGTAAACTCTTCGATTTTTTCTTGGCAATATGACACAAACAAGTCCTATAAAATACGCTAAAAAGAAACTAGCTCTTAGCATAACAACAAATTATAGCCGATATATTACAACTGAATCACCATAAAAATAAAGCCTTTATTGGTAATAATTATCATTTGTAATAAATGTAATATAAAAGTGATTAAAATGTAAACTTACAATAAGCAATTGAAAGAAGTAAAGTTAATGGTTAGGTTAACTTTACTTCTCGCATAACTTTTACAGGTTAGGAGTCAGGACTCTATTTATTTTTATCGCTATTTTCTTTTGGTTTATCTGCGCCAAGCCATGCCAATAAAAATGCTTTTTGTGATTCACTTATCTCTTCATCATCTAGGGCTATTACTTTCACTTCTGGATTTTCAATAAAGATAATCGTGGTTGATAGTTTTTCGCCACGTTGAATGTATTCAATCGTTGTACTTTCACCCGGTTTAAATTGCTCTAATGCACTTGTCCATTGACTGTCGTTACCTATAGTTCTTCGACCTACTTTAACTATTTGGTCAGTACGTTCAAGACCTGCTTGATAAAGAGGAGAGCCAATTTTTATTGGTTTCTCAATAATGGCAGCTTCGCCACTAAAATTAAATTTAACCTGACCTAAAAAAGCATCACCTGGGTGAGCACTAACTATTTTTAAGCCAGCATGAGTTAATAGTGATGCGTAATCAGGTTTTACTTGTCCATAAATATATTGCTCAAAGAACTGCTTAGCAAAGGTATCATTACTTAATAAAGTCCCTAAGGTGTGGCGCAAATCTTCACGGGTGTAAGGAATTTCTGGTTTACCAAAATCTGTCCACATTTTTCTCATAAAATCATCAAGTGATTTTCCTGGAAATTGCTGGCGAATAGATAAATCTAGTGCTAATGCCATGGCACTGCCATAGCTGTAATAGCTGAAAAAGGTATTACTAAAATTAGTTTTATCAATAGCAGTACCCGCATCGGTAAACGTTGCCAGCATACTCGCACCTTCAGGGGTGAAAAATTTTCGACCAGGTACTTGCTCAACCTGATTAACCGTCTTGGTAACAGCTTTTAAGTATTCATCAACCGTAGACTCTTGCGCTCTGCGGATCATTAATTTGTCATAGTAAGAAGTAAAACCTTCGGCGAACCATAAGTTTGTTGTCATGTTATGAGCACTGAAGTTAAAAGGTTCTAATGCTTTAGGTCTTATGCGTTCAACATTCCAAGCATGAAAGAACTCATGTGATAAGGTGCCTAATTGTGAAAAATTCCCTTCATCTAATGATTGAGTATTAGTGAGAATTGTTGAGTTTCTATGCTCCATGCCATCGCGATTGACGTGGGGTAAATAACAGGCAATAAAAGTGTATTCTCCGTAATCAAAAGCAGGTAATTCGCCATAAACTTTAATTTGTTCAGCAACTACAGCTTTAGCTTGACGGGTAAATTCAACTAAATCTTCCTCTAGACCATTGTGATGCACAGCTAAGTTAATTTGGTAATCTTTGCCACTTGAGTGAACAGTCCAGCTTTTTACTTGGTGGTCACTAAGCTCTGTTGGGCTGTCCATAAAATAGGCTAAGTTGGGGGCAGTGAAGGTATATTTATCTTGGGTTTTTTGTAGCTGAGTGGCCACTTTCCATGTTGAACTAAAAGGTTCAAATGTTACTTTTATAGGACGCTTCTCATGGTTTGATGCCCACATAAACGTAGCAGGAATATTCAAGTGAGCATGTGTTCTGTCTATTTGAGCATAAGTACCATCAGCGCGGTCACCAAATAAGGTGTACGTTACGGTTACCTCACCATCGTGATTGTCGATTGCCCACTGATAAGGGTTAGGTCGCGTAATTTCTAAGGGCTCGCCCATACTGTTTACAGCAGTCACGTTATAAACGTTTTTAGCAAATTCATGTAAAGCATAGCGCCCTGGAGAGGTGCGGCTCATTTGAACGGTCAAAACTTGGCTTTCAATGTCTGGAAAGGTTACCGAAATTCGCGCTTCATGATGAACCGCGTTTTCGAAAGTCACTTTATAATGTATAACGTTGTCTTTAACAGGTAATGAGTGACTTGAAAAAGCCACTATTAATGCTAAAAGAACTGTGGGGGCAATTCTCATTTTTTAATCCTAAGCGTTTTATATTGTATAATTATTGGCTTAGTGTAGAGAATTATTACTATTTTTTACAGTAGTACTTTTAACAATAATGAAAGTAAGCAAGCCATATCATTAAAAAAAAGCTCATAATAAACAATATTATAGCGTTAGCATTTTATTGGTGGCATTAATTAACTGATCTCTTGTTTCAGGTTCAATTGAAGCATGGCCAGCAATTGTACTGAACAATGTTGAATTTGGCAGTTGTTGATGTAAGAGCCAAGCATTGTCAAAAGGGCAGACAATATCGTAACGGCCATGAACAATAACCATAGGAATATTTTCAATCTTATGACAATTTTTTAGTATCTGATTTTCCGATAAAAAGCAGCCATGCACCATATAATGAGCCTCATGACGAGAAAGAGTCCAAGAAGAATCATCGCCGGTGAGTGCAGCAACAAACTCTTCGTTAGGCTTTAGCGTGCAACAACGGATCTCCCATTTAGCCCATGCTTGTGCAACTCGCTCTGCGGCTATTTTATCGTCACCTGTCATAATGTCGTAGGCTGTTTTAACACCGGTCTGAATTTCACCATTAGGCAGAGCATCAAGATACTCTTGCCAATAATCAGGAAAAATTCGAGTACCACCTCCTCCTTCAAATGCCCATCGAGTATCCTCGGCACGGCCTAAAAAAATACCGCGTAATACCAAGCTGATCACTGATTCAGGGTGAGTTTGTGCATAGACTAAAGCCAGTGTTGATCCCCAAGAACCACCAAAAGCATGCCATTTTTTAATCTTTAGCTTTAGACGAATTTTCTCAATATCGGCAACTAATAACTGAGTATTATTATTATCTAAACTACCAAAAGGCAACGAACGACCACAGCCACGTTGGTCAAATAATATAATGAGATATTTCTCAGGATCAAAAAAACGTCGGTCATTGGCTGAACATCCAGCTCCTGGCCCACCATGAATAAAAACAACGGCTTGTCCTTTTGGATTACCACATTGTTCTACATAGAGTTTATGTTGGTCACCAACGGGTAATAAAAAATGATCAAAAGGTGTGATTTCTGGATAAAGTTCGTTCATTGCTACGCTCATCGTTAATAATGAAATGAATTAATCTCACTAGGGTTAATGTTATCGCTATCTAGCTAGTTCATGAATAAATACATAGTTACACTGGAGTATAAATTATTTATAAAGTGCAGGTAAATCGGAAGGTAAATACCACCGCTACTATAGCGTGATACACCTAAAATAATGGCTAAAGGAAATAATACCACGAGTATGTTTATATCGTACTGGCCCGCATGAATTAAAGTAAATAACACACTGGTTATAATAATCGTAACAATAACACCTAAAGGCGAGCTTGCTAATCCCTTAAAGATAAAGCCCCTAAAAATAAGTTCTTCAAAAAATGGGGCGGCTATCACGACGGCAATAAAGAGCAAGAATAGATAATCAGTAGTGTTATAAATATTTATCATACTTTGTGGCGTTTTTATACCTAAGGCATCTGAGGCAAAGTAAGAAAAGATAAAATAACCTATTAGGACAACATTATAATTAATGAAGTTGGCTTTATTTGGCCATTTGTTAAAACCTAAATAGGCCGCAGCTGTTGTTAGCTTTCTTCTTGCTGCGCAATAAAAGATCAAGGGGGTTAAACATAAAGCCGTGATCAGATAGTTAATCGCATTAAAGTCACCATCGAGTGCTAATCTTTGACTTATTTTTACTCCAGCGGTTAGGACGCGATCTATGCTCATTCCTGGTGCGGCGACTTCTATGCCTGCGGCTATAGCAAGAACAGTAATCGAAATAATAAAGTAGAGGATAAAAAACAGTAAGGTTAACCCTAACGTTGCTGTAGCGCTCCACGGGCGACGAGTTTCAGTTAATGTTACCGCTATTTTTTGTGCATCAGCTAACATTGCTTTTCCTTGGTATTAGGACATAAAGAGAAAACACTCAGTAGTAACATTTACAGTAAATAGGGAAAGTGTTTTTTTCTCTGTTGATTAAGTGCTTGCAGTGCTAAATATTTAAAAGATTAGCGAGTTGAGAATTTTGTTAAAGTGCGGTGAAGTTATCTTTTTCAGTTAAATTAAATTTTCTAATACATGCTTGGCAGATACAACTTTTACCCTTGGCTTTATCAGGAACTTGTTGAATTAAGGCTTTGGGCACTTTTTCTAAAGTGCACCAACATTGCTGAGGTGAATTGACATCACAACGATTTTTTTGTTGGCAAAGAGGGCAGTTGCTGGTCTCTATATTTATAGTCATAGATTATTTACGCTTGAATTGTAGGGCGACAGTGTAGCTCGACAAGCATAGCAAGAAAAACCTAAGCTGACTTTACTTTTATAAGTAGTGTAGTTTTTTGATTCGCATGGCTAATGTTGTTAAAAATGTTGCTTTATTGACCTCATTAAAGGCAAACTAGCTAGATAATAAAAACAAAAAGGATTTTTTTTGCGTATTTTCAATTCTTTACCCCCAATAAAAATATTTATCGTTAGTGCCTTATTACTCTTACTGAGCGGCTTAACGCACGGCGAAAAATATGATGACATTTATATTGAAGCAGCCCCTACTTGGGTTGAGTTTCGTGATATCACACTAGCAAAAGACATTCCCGTAGACGAAATAACCGATGGTGTATTTTATCAATTACTGGATTCACAAAGGAAATTATCTGAAAAACAACAAAGTGCTTGGTATTCTCGCTATGTTCAAACAGTTGTAAACCAAGCTGGTGTTGATTATATCTCGCAAATAAATCTCGATTTTGACCCTACTTACCGAAAGCTGGTACTCAATACCTTGTTCGTTATTCGAGATGGGCAACGTATTGACAAATTGTCGAGTGCAAAGATTTCATTATTAAACCGAGAAACCGAATTAGAAAATCAAATTTACAATGGCTCCTTAACACTCAATATCCTTATTGACGATATTCAAGAGGGTGACACCCTTGATTATAGTTTTACGCGTTATGGCGACAACCCGGTTTATAAAGGTATTTTTGCTTATAGCCGAACACTGAGTTGGAGTGTGCCAGTACGAGATCAATTTGTTCGAGTGCTTTGGGGGAAAAGTAAGCCTTTATTTTTCAGCACGCGCAATGTGTCAGTGCCAATTACAGAAAAAAAGCTGGGTGAGTACACCGAATACCAAGTGCATATGCATAACGCTGAAACACTGTCATCAGCAAGCGAAGTGCCGGGTTGGTATGAACCTTATGGCTTAGTATCATTTAGTGAAAGTAAAAACTGGGGCGATGTTGCTGTCTGGGCTGAAACCTTATATCAACCGAGTGAACAACATAAAACGATTATTGAAATTGCTAATGAGCTTCAGCAAAAAAATAAAAGCCAAGCAGAGCAAATTGCAGCAGCATTAAAATATACGCAAGACAATATACGCTATGTTGGCTTAGAAATGGGGGTTAATTCCCATTTACCGACACCGGCCCATGAAACCTTAGCGTTGAAATATGGCGACTGTAAAGACAAAGCCTTATTGTTTATTACGCTGTTGAAGGCATTGGGCATTGATGCATATCCCGCCTTAGTTAATACCGAAGAAACTAAATTTCTTGTTGAACAACTCCCTGCGGTTAATTTGTTTGATCACGTTATTGTTACCTTAGAATTTAATGGTAAACGTATTTGGTTAGATCCGACGTTAAGTTATCAAGAAGGGCGTTTAGCCTATCTTTTTCAACCGGATTATGGATTTTCCTTGGTAGTTAAATCGGGAGAAACAGCATTAACATCAATGGCTAATAGTCAGTCAAATTCTTATACTCATGTTGAAGACCGTTATGTTATTGTCGAAAATGTAGAGCAAGCAGTACCCTATTATATTGTCAGTGAATATTTAGGTGATACCGCGCAAACTAAGCACAGTCAAATTGAACAAGCGGGTAAAAAGAAACTTTCCACAGACTATGAAACCTTTTATCAAAGTACTTATCCTAAATTAACAGCTACTTCCGCCGTTGATATTACAACAGATTATTCAACAGGCGTTTTGAAATTAGCCGAAAGCTACACGATTAACGAATTTTGGAAAAAAGGAGAGGTTGATTATGAAAGAAGCTTCTATCCTACGGATATCAGAAATGCTGTTTATAAGCCCAAGCAAGTCGCAAGAGTTGCGCCGCTGTGGTTCGCTTACCCAAATAATATTATTAATAAAATCACCTTAGAATTCGAAGAACAAAACTGGGAATTTGATGATGATAGCTTCGTTGAAGACAATGATTTTTTCTTTTTTAAACGCGATGTTTCCTTTACCGATAATATCTTAAACTTAACCTTTGAATACCGCTCTAAGACTGATCATATTCCGGCAAATGAAGTGGAAAGTTATCTTGCTGCAAGAAAAACGTTAAGAAGTAAAGCTTACTACGGCATTACTAAATATGCGAAACAGACAGCCAGTACGGTTGACGTTGACGATGAAGAAAGCCCTTTAGCGAGTTGGATGCTTATCGCAATGTGGACTTATGCTATCGGCTTGGTTGCACTTCTTGTTAGCTGGCGAATCGAGTCTAATAAACGACCGGTATTTGCTAATAGTCATTTTTTTCCTGTAGCACTAGTTAAATTTATTACCCTGTCATTTTTTACCTTTGGACTTTATAGTGCCTATTGGATGTATCGAAATTGGCAGGTTATTAAACAAAAGCAGCAAAGCGATATCATGCCAATCGTACGAGGTTTCTTTTCTATCATTTGGTTCTATCCACTATTTTTAGCATTAAAAAATGACAGTATTGAACGTTTTGATAAAAACAAAGTGATGCTGCCTTTTATAGCGGTAATTTTTGCATTAGTATATTTAATACTCTCATTAGTGGGTAACTATACAGAGCAAAAGGTTTTGAATGTATTGATAATGCTATTACCTTTACTCTTCATTCCTTTTGTAAAATACATTAATAGTATTAACGATCGAAACAGTGAGGCCATTCAGTACAATTCAAGATGGAATGTACACAGCATTGTTGCGATTATATTATGTTTACCACTGCTGAGTTTAACCATCGCCCAAGAAACGCCTTTTTTGCCAAGTGATTCGGTTATTTCGCAAAATGAAATTATGCAACACGACATGAAATATCTTTATCGACAGAATGTTGTTGCTGCCGATGAAACGATCCATTATTTTTATAGTGATGCTTTTCTAACTATTCGTGATGACGGAAATGGCTTTACCGATAAAGAAGTTTTCTCTTATTGGCAAGATGACAATGATGGTTTCCAGCTTGAAAAAGTCCAATTTCATGAGATTAAAGACATCAGTGTTACATATGGCAAAGCAACAGATGAAAATACCATAGTGACGGTTACTCGTCTTGATGACACTAATTTTAAACTGTTTGTTGCTTCGACAAATGCAGGCGATAAATTATTTGTCGATAAGTTAACGGCACTCTGGGAGTTAGCTAAGATACGTTAGCGTATCTTTGTAATGGGATAAGTAAATGATGGACATTTCAATTGAGAAGATAATCATTGAGTCTTTAGCATTAACTAAAGATGGAGTAGGAATTTTCAATAGAGATGATCGTCTCATTTATTGTAATGATGCTATTGGTCGATTATTTGGTATGTCTGCTAAAGAGGCGCTTAACAAAAGCTTTTCTGAGCTAAGTGCAGACTGCTTCAATAGTTCAAAAGGGATTAATATTGAATTTACAACTTTAGAAGCTTGGTTATCTCATGCCTCAGCGAAGAGAAGAAGTTGTCCTTATCGATCGTTTGAAGTCGATACCCAAGAAGGTAAGTGGTTTCTCGTTACCGAACAGATTGTTCACAATGATTACCTTTATATGTACATCACAGATATTACAGAAAAAAAGGCAAACGCGAGAGCGTTACAGCTTATGTCTGAACAATTTCAAAAGCTTGCTACTACCGACTCTCTTACCGGTATTTATAATCGCCGTTATTTCTATGAAAAAGCCGAGGCCGAGTTCAATCGAAGTAGCAGGAAAAACAAAATATTTTCAATAATGTTTTTGGACTTAGATAAGTTCAAGCATATTAATGATAAATTTGGTCATGCTGCCGGTGATGCATTTTTAAAGGGTTTTGCAGACAATGTTCAGACGCACCTCAGAAGCTATGATACTTTTGCTAGGGTGGGTGGGGAAGAATTTGCCATATTATTACCTAATACCGACAAAAATAATGCCAGTATCATTGCCGAACGAATAAGAGCATCAATAGAAACCCTTATTATTCCTTTTGAAAATCAATCATTAAAGATCACGGTATCAGTGGGTGTGGTAGAAAATTCAAATGAGATCAAATCGATTGACCAAATAATGAATAATGCAGATAAACGCTTATACCAAGCGAAATGTAATGGTCGTAACCAGATTTGTTAAGAACGGGGTTAACAAAAATCTGCATATCTACTGATGAGTAGTGGTTTTATAGGTCGTAGTTCTTAGTAGACGTTAGAATCACAACCCGAATAGCGCAGACTAAGATACTATTATTCATCACACTACTGCCAAGCCGGTCGCCACTCCTTGAGCCCAGCACGCTTGAAAATTATAACCACCCAACCAACCCGTAACGTCAATCACTTCACCAATAAAATACAAATCATCGCTCTTTTTGGCAGCAAAAGATTTTGAAGATAATTCGTCGGTATCAACACCGCCAAGTGTAACTTCCGCTGTTCGATAACCTTCAGTGCCATTAGGCTTGATTTGCCATTGGTGAATAAAAGCATGAATGGCTTGAATTTCTGCATGGTTGAGTTGGTTAACCGCTTTGTCAGGAATATCTTTGCTTTCAATTAAGCACTCAATGAACCTTTTTGGTAGTAAGGTCGCGAGCAAATTTTTAAGCGATTTTTGCGCTTGATGCTGGCGCCATTCAGCGATGATGTCATTTAAGCTGTGATCGGGTAACAAATTAATGGTTACTGCTTGACCTGCTTGCCAAAAAGAGGATATTTGCAAAATGGCGGGGCCAGACAAACCTCGATGGGTAAATAAAATATTTTCTTTAAAGGTTTCGCCGCTGTCACTAGCGACTTCGGTAAATATACTTATACCAGATAAACCATCGAAGCGGGTTTTATCGTGATCATGCAAAGTAAAAGGCACTAATGCCGCTGTTGTTGGTAATACATTCAAGCCAAACTGTTCTGCTATTTTATAGCCAATAGGACTTGCGCCAAGTTTTGGCATTGTTAAGCCACCAGAGGCGACTACTAATGATTTACAGCTATAACTCGCTTCTGTTGTTTGGACTTGGTAACCACTGTCAGTTTTAGCGACTGAAAGTACTTCATTACGCATTTTAACTTCAACGCCTGCCCAATCACATTCGGTCATCAAAACGTCAACAATATCTTTTGCACTGTCATCACAAAATAACTGCCCTAATGTTTTATGATGATAATTTACGCCATGGCGTTCAACAAGTTCAATGAAGTCTTGTGCTGAATAACGACTTAATGCTGATTTTATGAAGTGAGGATTTTGGCAAATATAGTGTTCAGCACCGGCATTTTCATTAGTGAAATTACAGCGTCCGCCACCACTGATCAGTATTTTACGGCCTGGTTTCTTGCCCATATCGACGACAACGACTTTTTTGCCTCGATAACCAGCTGTTGCGGCACACATCAATCCTGCAGCACCGGCACCAATAACTAACACGTCAATTTGCAAAGCATTTTCCTATGATTTTAAGTTTACTTTATTTCTTATAAATCATTATATCTTGAATAGTCGTGTTATTACACGAGATGTTGTTTAAACAAAAAGCCGCCAAGATAAAGAAATGCAAAGATTGTGTAAAGGTCAGAACTAATCAGCAGCACGTGACTCTATTGCCATTGAAACTGCCAAAATTTCATTGGCAATATTTAAACAGCTAATAAAGCGCAGACAACAATAAAGAGTTAGGTGAGTCAATGAATACTAAAAAGTACATACTTTGCATTAAAAGAATAAAGTTTTTAATGGTAACGACGGTAATATTAAGTCTTTCAGCCTGCGGTGGGTCTGATAGTGACTCTAATGCAGAAGGTTATGTGAAGCTCTACAACACCACAAAGAATTCTCCTGCGATCTATTTAACGATAGATGAAGATTTTTCGACAAGTGACGATGAAATTGAGTTTACTTATAACGGTGTCCCTTATGGCAGTGCATCAAACGCAAACATTGTAGATAATGGTTCTTACTTCTATGAGCTGGCGTGGCAAGATGGCGATAGTACAGACAGTAGCGACTTAACGGTCGTTTATACCGATAGTATAAAAATTAATAATGATGCGATTCAATTGATTGTTATCGGAGAAGATATTTTAGCGCCTTCAGTGACCACTTACGATATAGATATTATTGATGATGAAGATGATGATACCTACGATCGCTTCAATTTTAGAGTGCTGAACATGCATGACGATAGCGAAGGTATCGATGTCTATTTATCTAAAGCAGATGAAACCTTCAATGAAGCTAACTTTATTGGCAGCTATAGTTATCAAGAATTGTCGGTTAATCAAAAATTTGACCAAGATGATTATATTTTTTATATCACGACACCAGGAAGCACTGAAATTTTGTTTCAATCGAATGATATAAGCTTTTCATACAGTAGCCAATATATCATCGCAATACGCGAAAATAATGGCGTGGGAAGCTCACCATATATGCTTGATAAAATGTCTAATTCACTCATAGAATCATTTATTAATACCGACTCAGAAGCAAAACTTAATGCGTACAATGCGATTGGTAAGCATGATTTACTACCTGATTATCAAGGTGAATTTTCCTTATATTTAAATGGTGTAGACGACTCGCCAGAAATTGAAGCCTTATCGCTAGGTGAGCTAAGTCAGCCGATTGAACTTGCTAAAGGTGACTACAGTGTCGATTTGGTCGTCGGTGATGGAAATGAACTATTGTTGAAAAACCATTTACTTTCTTTAGGAGAAAATAGCCATAAAACCGCTTTCTTTTATATTGATGAAGTGGCGGTCGATGACGATGGAGATGGTGATGTTGATGAAGACGGTGATGGTAATATTGATGAGATACAGCTAGATGTGCATTCGTTAGTCGTTAGCAATAGTAGTAGAACGAGTATTTATGATCATGAAATTAAAATGGTTAATCTTGTCGACAGTACTGAATTTGGTGCGTTTACTATTTATTTTGTCCGAAGTGATGAAACCATTGAAAGTGCTTTTTATAAAACAGCCGTTAGCTTTGCCAACAGCGAACTCGTGTATTTAAAAAATAATACCTACCAAGTTTATGTGGTTGCTAAAGACAACAGCAGTGAGATTATCTTAAATGCTTTTGAACTCATCCTAGATGAAGAATCGAAAGAACAATTTATGGTTGTTGAAGTTGATGATACTGCTCCTACTGGTTATAAAGTGAGTTTGTTTGATCAAACAATATAATGTTGGTATCTGATAAAATTATAATCGCCGATGTAGAAATTTTTCCGGGTAGTCGAGAAGTTTATTGCTGCAACCAGTTGGTTACACTGACCGGATTAGAATTTAATTTATTGTGGTTGCTGATGAGTGATTTTCCACAACTAGTTACCCGTGAAAGTATCGCTGAGCATATATTTAAGCGTAGCCTGGTCGAGTCTAATCGAAGTATTAATATGCATATTTCAACCATCAGAAAAAAGTTATTGGTGAACACTGACAAATCACGGATTAAAACTTTTCGTGGTGAAGGATATGTTTTTTAACGAATAATGAGAGGTTATTATTTAAAAAGGCTTCATATAGAAGCCTTTTTTATGCGGTATATTATTGATTGTGACTAAACGGGTGCGCCCGTCATGATACTTGTAGTACCTACTTTAGCCATTTCGGCTAAATCTTTATCAACAAAAAATAAAGCATGGCCGTCTTGACCCACTAAGTTAATTTTATCTAAGACACTTTTAAACAAAGTCTCCTCTTCATGTTGCTCAGCTACATACCATTGCAAGAAATTAAACGTTGAATAGTCTTGGTTAGTAAAGGCTTGATGCGCTAAAGAATTGATACGTTCGGTAATTGAACATTCATGTTCATAAGTTTTTTCGAAAACGTCAGCTAATGACTTATATTCGTGTGGCGGCGCATCTATGGTACCTATAATAGGTAATGCCCCTGTTTCACTGACATAAGTAAATAAGCGTGTCATGTGGTCCATTTCTTCTGCCGCATGTTTACGCATAAATATTGCTGCACCTTCAAAGCCTTTTTCTTCACACCAGGCACTCATTTGTAAGTACAAGTTGGAAGAGTAAAACTCTAAGTTGATCTGTTTATTTAGTTGTTTGACCATTTCAGGTTTTAACATGTTGGTACCTCATTAAAAAATATCAGTAAATTTTGCCTGTTCTATGGCTGGGACACAAGCTATAAAGTGTAACATTTTTGATTTGTAAGATTTAAAAGTCATAAAAAACAATATGATAAATAACACAAATCATTATCATTACATCTTATCTATAGTGTTTTTAGAATAGATTCAGCGGTACTTACTTCAAATTCTTTAGGCTTTTCAACATGTAAATTCGTTACTGTACCGTTTTCAATGACCATAGCATAACGCTGAGAACGTAAACCACCAAATCCTGCGGTCTCCATACTTAAACCAAGTGCTTTAGTGTAACTGCCGTCGCCATCAGCAAGCATCATAATATTTTCAGCATTTTGTGCTTCGCCCCACGCATTCATTACAAAAGCATCATTTACCGATAAACAGATAATGGCATCGACACCTTTAGCTTTTAATTCATCCGCTGATACCACATAGCCGGGTAAATGAGCGGCTGAACAAGTTGGGGTGAAAGCACCGGGAACGGCAAATAGCACCACTTTTTTGTTGGCAAAAAGCTCATCGGTATTATGGGTAATCATATTGCCGTCTTTTAACTGTGACAATTCGCCTGAAGGCATGGGTTTATTTTCTTCAATCATAAAATTCTTCTCATTTAACGTTAACTATTTTGATGGGGTAAAGGAAGTATTATCGCTTTACATAAAAAATCTTTGCTGTTTGCAGAACGCGCACAGTCTTTACAAATAAAACATGGTTTATCAACAATACGAGCAAGTTCGTGAAGACTTTTTTCTATGTCTTTTTTTTTCCACTTACAAAGCGCCTTTGCCATAAACTATCCTAAAATGAATCTCATTACTTGTTTCATTTTAGGATATAGCGCACCGACATGCATCTATTTATCGTTAAAAACGGTTAAATTAATTAGCGGCATGATTAAGTGTTATGCGCTTTTATCGAGCGTCAAGCCAATATCGCTAACATGGTTATTCACATCAATTGAAATGATATTAGCAAGCTTTTGAGAGTTGCTCACTTCTTCATCAACATTACTCATCGCTTGCTCAAAAGCGATAAAATGTTGGCGTTGCAGCGTTATTTGCGTCAGAGAGTCTTGTGCGACCGTGGCGGATATTTTAGCCTGTCCGGTCACTTCTAACGCAGTTTCTTGTAATTGGTCAGCAATTGTTTTTTGATTGAGGGATGCTGTTTCTATATCAATAATTGTTTTTTCAATTGAATTACTGGCACTTTGCAGTTGGTCTAAGCGTTGTGATATCTGTTTAAGTGAATCTTGAGTTTTACCGGCTAGTTGCCTGACTTCATCGGCAACGACAGAAAAACCTCTGCCGTGTTCACCCGCTCTTGCGGCTTCAATTGCCGCGTTTAAAGCCAGTAGGTTAGTTTGGTCGGCAATGGCACTAATAACGTCAACAATAGAGGTAACACTATCAACAGATTGAAAGAGTGAGGTTATTGCGCTTTTACTTTGTTGTGCCGCGATGCTGGTTGAGTCGCTTGCGGCGAGCACTTGTGCAACTCGGCTTTGACTTGTTTCCATTGCCTGTTGAGTCGCTTGTGCGTTGTTTACAACCTGCTCGGACAACGTGTTTACCGTTTCAGTCGCTTGGCCTAATGCATTCATAATTTCACGAGCACCTTGCACATGCGTGCTGGTACTATTTGACGATTGATAAATGTTTTTAACTTGGCTTTCCATGGTTGTTAATGCTTTGGCGACCAAATCAAGCTGTTGTGCTTTTGCTTTATCATCTTGTGCAAGTTTGTTGACCATTTTATTAAAACTGGACGATATTTCTCCAAGCTCAGTTTCCGCCGAAATATCAGTAATGTTATCAACCTTTCCTTGTTCAACAAGTTGAACAAAGCCATTTCGTAATTTACGTAACGGATTTAAAATAACACTGCGTTGCAACCAGTAATTGGCGACTAAGAAACAGATTAAAAAGGATAGCAAACCAATAACTATTCGATAAAGTTGCTGATTCAACACTTGTTGTTTTTTTAGTATTTCTGTTTCAGCGATAAGAATAATATCTTCTAATGCAGTAACATTTTTCTTGAGTAGTGCTAAGCCAGCGGTGCGCTGATTCTGTGAGTTTAGGGTGTTTTCAAACTCACTTTGATAACGATTAATGAGTGAATTGAGTTCATCAATCGCTTCTTCACTGATGTCTTCTTTGTCATCGTCATTGGAAAAAAAGTCATCTTCATCAGTATTACCGTCGCTTTCAAGGAAAATAGCCAATAAAGGATAGTTTGTTAATTGTTGATGCCGTTGTGCTAATTCTTGTAAAGCATTTTTAAAGCCGGTATCGCTAATGTTTTGGCTAAGGAACAACTTTTCACGCGTGTTGATTAAATGGTTTAATGCGCGAGCAATATTACTCACTGTTACTAAATAATTTATGCGCTGCTGTTCGTCTAGCGCCTCACTTTCAGAGGCATATTTTATCAGCGAGTGAGTAATAGCTACCATATTCTGTTCGCTGTTACGAAGCAAAGCGAGTGGGTTACCACTTAACTTACCCATGGCACGATACTTTGTTTCAATATTTTTATTAAGTTTGCCCGCTTCTTCAGTAATGTTATGGCTTAAGTTACCAATATCTAAGCTTGTTGATCGTGTAATTATTTCGTTGAGTTGCTCTTGTGCGGCGTTAAGCATGCTGGCATCACCAGTTTGTAGATAGGTTGCAATGGTGCGATAAAACTTAACGGTGGTTAACGTTTTTAATGCATGATATTCAGCGTACTGGCCTCGACTTGATGTAAGAGAAGTTCCTACATGATACATAGTTGCGACGAAAATGATGGCAAAAACACTAATGGCAATAACAGACAGTCGTGAAAAACTTGATACTCGCATAGTCAATCCTTGAAGGGTATTCACAGATAAATTAATGCCGATTCTTACTGATCTTTGTTGCGGTTTTATGACAAATGTTTACTGAACAAGTATGAAGTGTGTTGTGGTTAGATCTGATTGATTTTAACTCAAGAGGCTAAAATGTACCGCAAGCCCAGTGAAAGTCGTTTCGAGGGCTTGCGTAAATACAGCGTAGTCCGTTATTCATCTTAACGACTGTTTAAACGAGGGATACAAGGTTAATTGTTTTTAGGAATTGCCTGATTCACATAAACATCAAAACGATTCTTCTTCATTTTTATACTGGTTGAAGGCGTTTTGTTATTTAATGGTGGCGCATAGCTTGGACGTTTAACCACAACACGGTACTTTGCTAATTTCAATGCCGGTTCAAGCAAATCATCTGCATCTAAGTCTTCACCAACGAGTGATTGGAATACGCGCATTTCTTTTTTCACTGCGGCCGACTTTTCACGATGTGGATACATAGGGTCGAGATAAATAACATCGGGCTGTTGGGTGAATGCCAATTCTTCAATCGTTGCCGCATGAACTAGTGACATACGACTGGCAATATCACTGACCTCACTGTTCAATTTAGCGCGCTCTAAGCCATTTTCTAGCAGTGCTGCGACAATAGGCATACGTTCTTTCATGGTTACTGTACAACCTAAGGTAGCCAATACAAAAGAGTCTCGTCCTAAGCCTGCGGTAGCGTCTAGTACATGTGGAGTAAAACCATGTTTTAGTCCTATCGCTTTAGCTATATCTTGGCCGCGTCCACCACCAAATTTTCGTCGGTGGGCAACCGCGCCATCAACAAAGTCTACTTTAATACCGCCGAGTTTAGGCTCATCAAGCTTGATCAGTTCTAATTCTTGAAAGTTGACTTGTAATAAAAACAGTAAGTTTGGATGCTTAGTAACTGAAGCGCTGTCACCGATATAGGCTAATTGCCATTTTTTAGCAATTTTTTTAGCTAAATCAACATCGGTTTTATCAAGGTACCCAACCGCTATTCTAGACATATCCATTAATCAAACTCTACTTGAACATTGTTATCGCCGGTTGCATAGGCAACTAAGCGGCTGAGTTGACTCAGTGATAAGTCACTTTCACTTTGCCATTGATTAAAAGCATTTTGAATGGCAACTAAGCTTTTTTTACTTTGCAGTCCGCCGTCAATAATTTTATTGGCACGGAAATAGGCTTCAATGTCACGGGTAAGTAAAAAGGTATCTTTACCGATAGCACGTAAAGCGTAGGGGCCAGTATTGCCCCCTAAACGTTGACCTTTTTTCTTTAAGTAATCCCATAAACCTATCATGTCATTGCTTGGCCATGCCGCAATAAATTTAGCAAAACTATCGTGCTGGCTATTATCGCTATGTATTTCATCAAACATCATATGGGCATTAGCTTGAATAGTTTTTACTTTATTAAAGTTGCGAATAATTCGCGCATCCGCCGCTTTACGTTCTTGCATTTCCTCGGGCATCATTAAGACTTTAGCGAGATCAAAATTAAAAAACATTTCTTCAAAGTTTGGCCATTTATTTTCTACTACACGCCAGACAAAACCACTTTGAAAGATCTTTTTGCTAAAGGCCGATAAAATTCTATCGTCTCCTAACTTGGCAACTAAATGATCTTGTTGGTTATCACCTAATAAGAGGTTGAGTATAGCCGCACCACCTTTACGTTCGGCGGCGCGTTGATAAAGTGAGTCAAATTTTTCCATTATTTAGGGCCACTCATTATCCTTCAATACCACAATGTCTGAGTAAAGCATCAATCTCAGGCTCACGGCCACGAAAGGCTTTAAATAAGACACTGGGTTCTTGAGACCCGCCTTTTTCTAATATATTAGTTAAGAAATCATTACCTACTTTCGGGTTAAAAATGCCTTCTTCCTCAAAACGACTAAAGGCATCTGCAGATAATACTTCTGCCCATTTGTAACTATAGTAACCAGCCGAATAACCGCCACCAAAAATATGACCAAAACCATGTTGAAAGCGATTAAAGTCGGCGGCTTTCAATACTGAATATTCTTCACGCACTTGATTTAATGTTTGCTGAATATACCCAGAGTTATCTTGTGCAGGTTGGTAATCTTTATGCATTTTAAAATCAAAAATACTGAATTCTAATTGACGTAACATTTGCATCGCAGATTGGTAATTCTTTGCCGCTAACATTTTATCAAGCATAGCTTGTGGCAGTGGTTCACCCGTTTGATAGTGTCCTGAGATAAAGGCTAATGCCTCTGGCTGCCAACACCAATTTTCTAAAAATTGGCTAGGCAACTCTACTGCATCCCAAGGCACACCGTCGATACCTGAAACGCCACTGGTGTTGATTTGTGTCAGCATATGGTGAATACCATGGCCAAATTCGTGAAATAAAGTAACCACTTCGTCATGGGTAAATAGCGCAGGCTTATCACCAATAGGCTTATTAAAATTACAGGTTAGGTAGGCAACAGGGTATTGAATATCACCATTGGCTAATTCACGACGACTTTTACAATCGTCCATCCATGCGCCACCACGTTTGTGGGCGCGGGCGTATAAATCTAAATAAAAGCGGCCACGCAAATTATTATCGCGATCGTATACTTGATAAAACTTCACATCTTTGTGCCAAGTGTCGATGTTAGCTACTTGGTTAATTGTCATGCCAAATAAACGATGAACAACTTCAAATAAGCCAGCTACAACTTTTTCCTCTGGAAAATAAGGGCGACATTCTTCGTCTGAAATAGCATAACGGCTTTGCTTTAATTTTTCACTATAGTAGGGCAGATCCCAAGCTTGTAAGTCTGTTTGGTTAAATTCTTTTTCAGCGAAAGCTTTAACTTCATCTAAGTCTTGTTGACCTTGAACCTTCGATTTTACCGCTAGGTTTTCTAGAAAGTCTAAAACCTCAGTGGTTGATGATGCCATTTTGGTAGCAATTGATTTCTCAGCAAAGTTATTAAAGCCCAATAGCTGTGCTAATTCATGACGAAGTAGTAATAGCTCGTTCATGATGTCGCTGTTATCGAATTTTCCGGCATTGGGACCTTGGTCTGAAGCGCGAGTAACAAAGCCACGATAGAGCTGTTCACGTAATGTCGCATTGCTACAATAAGTCATTACGGGTAAATAACTAGGGATATCTAAGGTAAATAGCCAGCCTTGTTTTTCTTGTTCTTTTGCTAGTTCTGCTGCGGCTTCTATAGCGCTGTCAGGTAAGCCAGTAAGTTCACTTTTATCGGTAATATTAACGCTATAAGCGTGCGTAGCATCGAGTACATTATTGCCAAATGTTGAGCTTAACTCCGATAAACGAGTAACGATTTCACCGTATCGTTTTTTATCATTATCGTTTAATGCGATGCCCGACAATTTAAAATCCCGTAAGGCATTCTCAATGACTTTCTTTTGAGGAATATTTAATTGTGAATATTCATCACTGTTGGCAAATTGTTGGTAGGCTTGATATAACCCTTGATGCTGGCCCACAAAAGTACTGTATTCAGATAACAGTGGTAAACATGACTCGTATGCGTCACGTAATTTGTCACTATTAACCACCGAATTCATGTGGGATACCGGCGACCACAGCTTACTTAACGTATCGTCAGCTTCGTCCGTAGGCATAACTAAGTTTGCCCAGGTAAATGTTTTTTCTTCAAGCACTGCTGCAATCACTTTTTTGCATTCTGCTATCGCATGCTCAACAGCAGGCTTGATATGTTCAGGCTTTATTTGAGAAAACTGGGGTAAATCTGAAACTGTTAATAATGGATTGCTCATAATGCGGTATTCTTTATTAAATGATGATGTAGATGTAAGACCTTAATGGGAAAGATTCAAGGTGTAGCGCTTTTTGTTTTCAATCTATTTTACTTAAAATTGATCACCTTAAAAAAATAAATGCTACTGTCTATGTTAATACGTTGTTTGTTATTGTTAATTAGGCTCTTTATTTACCATTTTAGATCGGATAAATATTTATTTTAATTGTATTTTACTTATACTAAAAATATATGATTTGTCTTCGTCATGAGTTTCTTGAGGTGTTATGTTTCGTTTTTTTGCTGTGAATTCCTTATGTTCACTTTTTTTACTGTACGCTATGCTTTTTACAAATACAGCACAAGCAGAGGTGAACAATTTATATTTAGAAAACTTGTCAGTTGAACATGGCTTGTCTCAAGGTTCGGTTAAAGCTATTTTTCAAGATGATGAAGGTTTTATCTGGGTTGGCACTGAAAGTGGCTTGAATATGTATGACGGTTATAATTTTCGCAGTTTATCTGGGCCAGATAATGATTTTGAAAATTATGAAACGTACCGAATTATTCAAGATAAGGACAAACTACTTTGGTTCAACATCGTTGATAAAGGGCTAATTACTTACAACAAAAAAACAGATACTTACCAAAAAATTCTACAAACAGATCCGATCAATAAAGATTATTATATAGCTGATATGGTCGAGGGCAACAATAATGACTTTTTTATTGCCAGTGCAAAAACTATCATCGTGTATAACAAAATATCTCAAAAAAGTACGCGTCTATTAGATTTATCAAATGAGCTTGCTGCGGTTAATAATATTTTCGAAATATTGTTACACAAAAACATCTTATACATTGCGACACGTGTTGGTGTTTTTGCGCTGAACACCGAAACTAAAGCATGGAAAAAGTTACCTGCGGTTACGTCGACTGAAATTAGTTCGGACAGCTTCAGCGCTGTCGGTGCAAATAATGTATACAACCTGCATATTAGTGCAACCAATGAGCTTTATTTAGGGACACACCATGGTGTTTATAGCTTAGCCGTTAATCAAGTGAATAATTATTTAGCCGGCGATTTTCAATTGCCGGCTTATAAAGTGATCACTGATGCCGTGTCAAGTTGGCAGCTTTATGCTGATGGCGATAATTTATACCAAGGCAGTCACTTAGGGTTGTCAGTCATTAATACCACCACCGATACCACCGAATTTCTTTTCTCATTTAATGAATTTTTTGACCATATTAAAAGCAATGATGTTGTTTCTATTATGAAAGACAAACGAGGTTCATTTTGGTTAGGTTCAACGGCAACGGGCCTGTATAAGTGGGATCCTAAGCGGAGCTTAATCAGTAATTATGGTTACAAAAAAGACAATGCAAATAGTCTAACAGACAATGTTATTTGGTTTATTACCGCACTACGTAGCGATCCTGAACAGCTATGGGTGGGTACAAGAAATGGGCTTAATTTACTTAATACGCGTGACAAAAAAATATTACACTATTTAACAACAAGCAACCCCAAAAGCACTTTTAATATTAGCCATATACGAGGTATCTATGAAGATTTACAGCAACGTATATGGCTTTCTACTGCAAAAGGCGTGGTGTTATTTGATATAGAAAGTAAAAAACTTATTGATATTCCGTACGACGATAAAGTCAAAGAACTCCTTGCGTTAGAGCAGTATTCTTTCTTTTATGATCGATATAATACGTTGTGGAGTATTACTGAAAAAGGTGTCAATCGTATTTCACTGACAACGGGGATTATTGACCCACTTGATGAGATGAGCGAAAAAATAGCAGAAGATAAAATTTCTAGTATTCTAGGCTATTTACCTAATAGTGACAAAATGCTTTTTGCTACCAATAATTCCCTTTGGTTTTTTGACCTGAAAACTCGCACAAATACACTTATATATCAAGAGCTTAGCATTAAAGAAACCGAGTGGACCTTTATAGAAAGCTTAGCCTTTGATAAAAAAGGCATGCTTTGGTTTAGTTTTTCAGGCAAAGGGCTTGTTGGTTTAGACAGTAAAACCTACGAACAAAAATATTTCTACCACAAAGGTAATTCTATTATCGGCAATAATATCTATGGCTTATTGGTAGACCCTGAAGGTGACCTTTGGTATGCCAGTCATAATGGCATTTATATGATAGATATTAAAACACACCATATTCGTAACTTTGGTATAAGTGACGGATTAATTGGCAGAGAGTTTAATGGTGGCGCTTTCTATGAAATGGATAATCACAATTTTGCTTACGGTGCGATGAATGGCGTAAGTATTTTTAACCCTCTCAGCTTAAAGAAGAAAAATTATGAAGATCAGCTTAGTGTTCATGCCACCAATATTGATGTGTTATCACGTGATTTAGCTTTGCCTTTTGTGCTGAGTAATGGTGATACCGTTCAGTTAAATTATGATGATGTCGGTATTCGTATTGACTTCTCGCCATTATCTTACAACAACACAAATAATTTCCTATTTGAATACAAGTTACAAGGTGCTGATAACATAAGTTATCCATTAACCACTGAAAATCACATTACTTTTCCGAGCTTACCTTCAGGGGAGCATTCGCTGGTAGTGCGTATCCAATCAGCTGAAACTAAAAAATATTCTGAAGCTTTTGTTATTAACTTCGTGGTGAAATATGCTCTTTGGTCTTCGCCGCTAGCTTACTTAGTTTACATTGTGCTCTTGTTGACTTTATTTATGCTGTGGTATGCAAAGCGCCAACAAAATACGCGTTTATTACTTGCCGCACATGAAGAGGTAAAATACCGAGAAAATAGATTGCAGCTAGCCTTAACCGGCAGTAATAGTGAAGTGTGGGATTGGCAAAGCGATAATAACTTAATGTTCGCTAAACGAGCCTCTGAAGAATTAGGTTATAGCGACCTTAAATATTCTTATAGCTTTAATGAGCATTTGTCGTTAATTCACAACGATGAACGTGAATTGTTTCATTCACGATGGTTACAGTTTTTGGGTGCGGCTGATGTTAAGGTAAGCTTTTCATGTAGTTATCGAATGAAAAAATCCAATGGTCAGTGGTTGTGGTTTAAAGACCTTGGAAAAATTGTGGCAACTGACATTAATGGCAAGCCAACCAGAATTACCGGCGCGTATACAAATATTACCCAGTCGTTAGCTGACGCCGAACGTGCTCACTTCTATGGTGAAGCTTTTAAGAAAACCAAAGATTGGGTCTTAATTATTAGTGACAATTTTAGTCGGGTTATCGCGAATGAGTCCTTGCGTGAGGTTTTTGCTTGGCAAGATGAAGAGTTCGCTTTCGATGCGAAATTATTTGGATTAACAAACGATCGTTTTGAGTTTTATAAGACCTTATTTTCTCATTTAAAGGCTGGGGATGATTGGCGAGGTGAAGAGCTAATAACAACAAAGGCTGGTGAAGAATTCCATGTTATTTTAACGGTCAGTGCCAGCCTTAATGAGTCAACCAATAGTATTTATTTTGTTTGTATTTTTACCGATATAACCGCGCAAAAGCATGCAGAAAAAGAGCTGCGTTATTTAGCCAATTATGACCATTTAACGGATTTACCTAATCGTTCATTATTGCTCGACAGAATAAAACATGCAATGGACTATTCTGCCCGCATGTCACAATCCATTGCTTTGTTTTTTATTGACCTAGACAGGTTTAAACAAGTTAATGATTCATTGGGTCATGACTGTGGCGATTTGCTCTTACAAGAAGTCACCAGGCGTTTAAAAGCAGTTCTGAGGGTTGATGATACCGTTGCTCGCATTGGCGGTGATGAATTCGTTGTTCTGCTAGAGTCTTTTCGCGGCCATGGTCAGCTGGGTCGAGTTGCACAGAAGGTGATTACTGCCGTTGGCGAGCCTGTTCTATTAAACGGTAATACCGTTAGTGTGGGCGCTAGTATTGGCATTGCTCTTTTTCCCGAAGATGCCAAAGATAGTGATGAATTGCTTCGTCACGCAGATGTCGCTATGTATCATTCTAAACAACTGGGTCGTAATACCTTTCAATTTTACACGCCACGTATGAACGTTGAAGCAAGTGAACGTTTATATGCAGAGTCTGCACTTAAGCTCGCTTTTGAAAACAGTGAGTTTGTTAATTATTATCAGCCTATTGTTGACTCATACCAAGGTAAGGCCGTTGGCGCCGAATTATTATTACGTTGGCAAAGTGGCGACAAGTTAATTCTACCTGATAATTTTATTCCACTTTCTGAAGATCTGGGTTTGATTATATCTATGACTGAAGCGGCTATTTTACGTGGTGTGATAGATTTGAAAAAATGGCGAGCTATTCGCCCTGATATCTATTTATCAATTAATTTGTCTGTTCAGCACTTTCTTGAAGACAATTTAATTCATTATTTAAAAAATATTTTACAAGAACATGATTTACCTCCAGAAGCGCTTAAGTTTGAAGTCACTGAAAGCATGCTTATTTCTGATCCTGATAAAGCTATTGCAACTATGACCGCGCTTGATAAATTAGGTGTGGTACTTGCTTTAGATGATTTTGGTACCGGTTACTCATCCTTGTCTTATTTAAAGAAGCTACCTTTAAAAATATTAAAAATTGACCGGAGCTTTATTTCTGGCATTGGCATTAACTCTGCTGATGAAGCGATTGTTGCTGCGACGTTAGTCTTGGCAAAAAACTTGAAAATGATTTGTATTGCCGAAGGTGTAGAAAATGAAATACAACTGAAATTTTTAGGCGAAAAACACTGTCACCTTATCCAAGGCTACCTTTATAGTAAGCCAGTTGGAGCTGCTAAAATTGAACAATTTTTGCATGATGACATTATCGCGATAAAAGTGAATAAGCCAGAATAGCTAATTGGCTTGAATAACGCTTGTTTAGCCACATATATAACTCATACATTTTTTTAGGAATAATAACATGACTCAACATTTTGACTTTCTTGCCATTGGCGCAGGAAGTGGCGGTATTGCTTCTGCAAATCGCGCAGCAAAGCTCGGTAAAAAAGCAGCAGTAATAGAAGCTAAACAAATTGGTGGCACGTGTGTCAATGTGGGTTGTGTGCCGAAAAAAGCCATGTGGTATGCCGGGCAAATTGCCGATGCGTTACACTACTCTGCTGATTACGGTTTTAATGCGCCGTTACAAGGTTTTAATTGGAGCACGTTAGTTAAAAACAGGGAAGCTTATATAGAGCGCATTCATGCAGCCTATGCTCGTGGTTTTGCCAGTAACGGTGTTACTGTCATTGATGGTTTTGCCAAATTTATCAATAAAAACACTGTCGAAGTTAATGGCGAACAAATTACCGCTGACCATATTGTTATTGCTACCGGTGGTCGTCCGAGCATTCCAAGTATTGAAGGTGCAGAGCATGGTATCGATTCTGACGGCTTTTTCGCATTAACAGAACAACCGAAAAGTGTTGCGGTTGTTGGGGCAGGTTATATTGCCGTAGAACTTGCTGGTGTATTTCATGCTTTAGGCACCACCTCACATTTATTAGTGCGTAAAGAAAAGCCACTACGTGGTTTTGACGATATGCTCAGTGACACGTTAGTCGAACAAATGGCAAAACATGGTCCAACACTGCATACCCACAGTACACCCAGTCATGTTGAAAAACACGATAATGGTCAACTGACCATCCATTTGGAAAATGGTAAGTCTGTTGGGCCTGTTGACTCTTTAATTTGGGCAATAGGGCGAGAGCCAGCAACAGATAAAATTAATCTTGAGTTGGCTGGCGTCGCAATGAATGAACAAGGCTTTATTTCAACAGACAAATACCAAAATACGAATGTTAAAGGTATCTATGCAGTGGGTGATAATACCGGTCGTGCACAATTAACACCGGTCGCTGTTGCCGCAGGTCGTCGCTTATGTGAACGTTTATTTAATAATAAACCTGACGAGCATTTAGACTATTCAAATATTGCCACAGTTGTGTTTAGTCACCCAGTTATTGGTACGGTTGGTTTATCAGAAAAAGAAGCGCTTGACGAATACGGCGTAGAAGAGGTTAAGGTTTACAATTCACAGTTCACTGCTTTGTATCAGGCGATGACTGAAGATTATCGTGATCCTACGCGTATGAAACTTATTTGTGTTGGTAAAGAAGAAAAAATTGTTGGCATTCACAGTATTGGTTTTGGTAGTGATGAATTGTTGCAAGGGTTTGCGGTTGCCATGAAAATGGGCGCAACTAAAGCCGACTTTGATAACACTATTGCGATACACCCAACAAGTGCAGAAGAGTTTGTTACCATGAATTAAGTGGCGTTAACCACACCATACAAAGTTGTGTTGGCGTCATCTTCTGGCTATTAATGATGACGCTCGACACTACTTTAACTAGCGCTAATAAATCCGCCGCTTAAAGTGTAAAACGCTCTACTGAGCTGGTTAGAGAATGCGCTAAAGTACTGACATCTTCACTTCTTTTGTGCATATTACTCGCTTCCATAGCATTCTTATTTGCCGCATCAGCCGTTTCATTCATTGTTTGTTCTATTTGCTCACTATAAACCAACTGCTCTTGTGCTGCAGTAGTAATACTTTTGCTCATCGAGTCAATTGCTTTTAAGGTGTCCTCAATTTGGTTAATGGCATGGCTTAATTGCTGACTTTGAGCCACACATTCACTGGCTTGTGTTTGGCCTTCAGAAATCGCCTTGACCGCAATAGTAGTATCTTTTTGTAAATTATTAATCATCACTTGTATTTCAGCGGTGGACGCCTGAGTGCGAGAAGCTAATGATCTTACCTCATCAGCAACCACTGAAAAGCCACGACCTTGCTCTCCGGCTCTTGCTGCTTCAATAGCCGCGTTTAAAGCGAGTAAGTTAGTCTGCTCAGCAATACCACCAATGGTATCTAAAATACTACCTATGCTGCGACTATGCTGGCTAAGTAATTCCATGACTTCCACTGATTCACCCAGTCGAGTTGATAATTGCTTAATACGCTGGCTGTTATCGTTAGCAATATTATTAATGTCTTGGCTGCGTTGTGATGCTTCAGTGACATGGGAAGCGGTAGTCACTGCTTCATCTTTTACCATACTTGAACTAGCAAACATTTGTTCAGCAAGTTGTTTGGCATTATCAATACGGGTAATTTGTTGACTGGCGGATTCTGATATAAACAAACTTTGTTGATTGGTTAACGCCGCAGATTCATCAAGCGAATGGGCGTCTTTATTAATGGCGTTAAGTAATTGAGTTAGATCATCAGATAACTTATTAATATTAGTAATCAGCCCGCCAAATTCATCATCGCTGCGTTTTTCCATGCGCTTTGACAAGTTACCACTAGCGATTAATGCTAAGGCTTTGTTTACTGCCCGTAATGGACCAATCATGGCTTTAGTTGTGACATAAGTAATAAAGCTCGCCATAACAATAAATATTAACGCTAAAACGATGGCTAAAGTTTTTCCTCTTTCAATTTCTTCTTGGGCATTGCTTTGAAAATGAGCAAAACGTTTATTCGCTAATAAAACTAATTCATCTAGCTTGGCATAGCTTAAATTATAAGATTGGGTTGCAGAAAGATAAGCTTCTTTTGCTTGATATTGTAGATTAATTGTTTGTAGTTGTAGTTGGTATAAACGACCTGGCTGTTGAATTGATTCTTGCATCAGCGTCAAGTTCTGCTTAAAGTCATTTAACAGTTCATTAGCATTAAGTGGCTCAGCTTGCTGGACTAAATAAGCAAAATTAGTTTCAATATTACTGATTAAAAAAATCATATCATCTTGGTGTTTAGTCACTAAGTCTGTTGATTCTATTCGGTCAAGCCCTGACATAGTGTTTTTTAAGCTAAAAAGTGAGTCATCAATGCGCGTACCGGTACCAATAACTTCATCAAGTAACTTCTCCTGACCTGTCGCTTCAATAATTTCTAAATCAAGCATATAGGTGCTTGCTTGATAACGCGCATTTTCGAAAGTTTTATAGTCAGCTTGGAAGTCTCTTGTTGCTTGCTGATGCCCTATTTTAGCTGAGAACATTGCTTGAATATCGGTTGAATATTGTTGATATTGAACTTGTGCTTCTTCAAGAGCCGATTGCATTTTTGCTTGCTTAGTCACTTTCAGACGTAATAGCTGAACAGTTGCTTGGTAATCTTTTTGTAGATGATTAAACTGCTCTAAACTTTCCTGTAACTCATTAGCATCAGACTGCGTATAAGCGACAGCCGCTTGCTTCATCATTTTCAGCAATTGAACTTGCAAAGTGCCACTTTGTTTTTGCACAGGAACGGCTAATGTTTCAACATTATTATTGGCGTCAGAAATTTTACTTAATGAATAGTAAAAAAAGCTACTTGCCGTTAATAATAATAATCCAATCGTAGTAAAACCAAAGATGATTTTTTGTTTTATGGTGAGATTCAGCATTAATTAAGCCTTGTGTTACGTTGCTCATCCTTTAATTGTAATCCGATATTTACTTAATGTGATAAAGGTGTGCATTTATTATTAAAATGTCTTAGATAAAAGCGTTTTACCTAACAATTAAACCAAATTAAATTAAAGGGTGACCTACTGGCCTAAAAGAGATCCATATCTTAAGTTTAATTACAGTATCACGGTAATCTTCTCTACTCAATAAAGGTATGACCAGGTGGCTTAGCTAAAACCTCCCGTTACAAAATTAAATATTAATTATAAAAATAAAGCAAGAATAATAAAGTAATATTTTTGATGATTTATTTTTTGGTTATTTGAGCTTTTATTCAAATTAAAGATAAATTAATTCAGCTTTTTTTATCTTTAAAATCGCGCTAAGTCTTACTGTTATTCGCTTATGTTTTTTAGTTATTTAAAGCCGAAATATACCACTAAAAATAATTTAATAATTGTCTGGTATTGAGAGAAAATTCTGGTACTCTCTTACCTCGTTTATTTGAGCAGCACAAAAAACACACAATTAATAAGATGCTGAAAACGTACAGGATAAATTTTTATCCACATAAATAAAAATAATAATAAATATGTGAAAAAGGAATTTCAAACTACCTTTTCTCAATAAAAATAAGATGTTACCTACAAATTTACCGTAATAGCCATTTGGTTGTTATGGTTTTCTACGTTGTTTTCAACATACTTATCCACAATTTCTACGATCTTTTGCGACTAATTTTATAGATTAAGTGGAGAGAATGTACTGAGTATGGCATCCTTAGCCAAATTTCACTTCTAGTCACATATCATCATGACAAATTCTGCTTTATCGCCACTCATTTTAGTAGATGGTTCTTCGTACTTATTCCGTGCTTATCATGTTCCATATTTACAAGCATTATCGACAAAAGATGGTCAACCTACCGGTGCGATTACTGGCGTGTTAAACATGCTAAAAAGTCTGAAAAAAAATTATCCAAATGGCAATGTTATTGTGATATTTGATGCGAAAGGAAAGACCTTTCGTAATGACATGTATCCTGAATATAAAGCGAATCGTCCACCAATGCCCGACGATCTTCGTACTCAAATTGCACCAATCCATGAAATTGTTGCCGCTATGGGTTTACCGCTATTGGTGATTGATGGCGTCGAAGCCGATGACGTTATTGGTACTTTGGCAGAACAAGCGAGTAAAGCGGGTATCGATACCGTTATATCAACTGGCGATAAAGACATGGCGCAACTCGTTGATAAGCATGTCACGCTTATTAATACCATGACCGATGTAAAAATGGATGTTGATGGTGTTATTGAAAAGTTTGGTGTCCGCCCAGATCAAATTATTGATTACCTCGCGTTAATGGGTGATAAAGTCGATAATATTCCAGGGGTTAATAAGTGTGGTCCCAAAACCGCAGTAAAATGGTTGCTTGAGCACGAAAATTTAGAAAATGTGATGGCTAATGCCGGAAACGTAAAAGGTAAGATTGGTGGGTATTTACGTGAAGCACTTGAGTTTTTACCACTCTCTTATGAATTAGCAACCATTAAACTTGATGTACCGCTTGAGCAAACCGCTGATCAATTACAGCCAGGCGTTGCCGATGTTGAAAAATTAACTGAGCTATACACTCGATTTGAATTGCGCCGGTTATTAGCAGACTTACAAAATGGTGAATCTGCTATTGCGGGTTCACCCGGACAGCAAACCTCAAGTGTTGACACGATTATAGAAGAAACACCTGCAGCAGATGATATTGAAACTGACTATCAAATTATTTTTAGCGAAGCTGAGTTTACTTCATGGCTGACTAAATTAAAAAATGCTGATCTCTTTGCCTTTGATACCGAAACAACCAGTGTCGATTATATGAAAGCAGAGTTAGTGGGCTTATCGTTTTCTGTCGAAGCTGGAACTGCCGCTTATGTGCCGCTTATGCATGATTATCCTGATGCGCCCAAACAGCTCGACCGTGACTGGGTCTTGGCGCAATTAAAACCACTTCTCGAAGATAAAAATCAAGCAAAAGTTGGTCAGAACTTAAAGTATGATGTTAACGTGCTTTCACGTTACGATATTGAAATGCAAGGTATTACTTTTGATACCATGATCGAGTCTTATTGTTTAAACAGTGTTGCGACTCGCCACAATATGGACGCGTTAGCGACTAAATATTTAGGCTACAAGACGATCAGTTTTGAAGAAGTTGCTGGTAAGGGCGCTAAAAAATTAACTTTCAACCAAATTGAAATTGAAAAATCGGGATATTATGCCGCCGA
Organism: Colwellia sp. BRX8-7; assembly: GCF_014077275.1. Classification (NCBI taxonomy): domain Bacteria; kingdom Pseudomonadati; phylum Pseudomonadota; class Gammaproteobacteria; order Alteromonadales; family Colwelliaceae; genus Colwellia; species Colwellia sp. BRX8-7. The sequence continues at coordinate 61,490 of NZ_JACGVP010000003.1, forward strand.
AGATGCCGATATTACCTTGCGCTTGCACCAAGCCATTTATGCTAAGTTAGAAAAAAATAAAGATCAATTATCAGTATTTACCGACATTGAAATGCCTTTGTTACCTATTTTAGCGCGTATGGAGCAACACGGTGTGCTAATCGATTCTGATTTGTTGAATGAACAAAGCCATGCACTTGGTATGCGCTTACAAGAATTAGAAATTCAAGCACACGATATTGCCGGACAAACGTTTAACTTATCATCACCCAAGCAACTACAAAAAATATTGTTTGAAGAGTTAAAAATTCCGGTTATTAAGAAAACGCCCAAAGGTGCACCTTCAACCGCAGAAGAAGTGTTACAAGAGCTGGCGTTAGATTACCCTTTACCGAAAGTTATTTTAGAAAACCGAGGATTGAGTAAGTTAAAATCGACTTACACTGACAAGCTTCCTTTATTAGTGTGCAAGTTAGGTCGAGTACATACCTCTTATCAACAAGCCGTTGCGGCAACAGGGCGTTTATCTTCGACCGATCCAAATCTTCAAAATATCCCAATTCGTAGTGAAGAGGGTCGAAAAATTCGCTTAGCTTTTATTGCGCCCAAAGATCACAAAATTGTCGCGATAGATTATTCTCAAATAGAACTGCGTATTATGGCGCATTTATCTGATGATCCAGGATTAGTCTCTGCCTTTTCAGAAGGGCGAGATGTGCATAAAGCAACAGCGGCTGAAATATTTGGTGTCGATTTGGCCGAGGTAACGGTTGATCAACGCCGTAGCGCTAAAGCAGTAAACTTTGGTTTGATTTACGGAATGTCAGCGTTTGGTTTAGCAAAACAACTTGATGTGCCTCGCCATCGCGCGCAAGAGTATATGGATAAGTATTTTGAACGTTACCCTAATGTTATGGCTTACATGGAGGACACGCGTCAGCAAGCTGCAGAGCAAGGTTTTGTGGAAACATGCTTTGGTCGTCGTTTATATTTACCTGATATTAAAGCTAAAAATGCGATGCGTAGAAAAGGCGCTGAACGTGCCGCTATTAATGCACCTATGCAAGGCACTGCCGCTGATATCATTAAAAAAGCGATGTTAGCTGTAGATGAATGGATACAAATCCAGCAAGACCCACGTATTCAAATGACAATGCAAGTACACGATGAGTTGATATTTGAAATTCATCAAGACATCGTTGATGAAACAACGGCGAAGCTTGTTGAAATTATGAATGATGCGGTGAAGTTAAAAGTCCCCCTCATTGCTGAGGCAGGTATTGGTGATAACTGGGAGCAGGCGCATTAACTATGCAATATTATTTTTTTGGTGGTTTTAAAACTAAAATGTAATTTAATTACATAAAGCACTTTACAAAAGTAGAATGATTACTCTATAATGTAGTTGTTCTTTTGTGAACGCTTGTTGTAATAATTTGTATATTCAAGCTCTCCTCATAGCTTATAAGCCGATGGCATTGTCATCGGTATTTTTTTGTCTAAAATTTGATAACTATATCTTATGTAATTATATTTCAGTATATGAATGATCGACACCACTTAATAACGTATCACTGTCGATCATCCGTTTACGGGTATTTAAAAACAAGATTAACTTTTAGGATCAATAATAGCCTCTATCGGTTTAGGCTTAGTTCGGCCAGACTTTCTTAAGGCATCACGCAGCACGTACTCTATTTGCGCGTTTAAACTGCGTAATTCATCATCAGACCAGCGTTGCATGGCAGAAAGAATTTCTTCATTAATGCGAAGAGGATATGCTTTTTTTGCCACAATATTTCTCACTCAATTGACGATTAGTATAAGCTGCCGGTATTTACTACAGGTTGTGCCGCTTCGTCGCTACATAGAACAACTAATAAGTTACTCACCATAGCGGCTTTTCTTTCTGCATCAAGTTCTACAATTTGACGCTCTTCTAATTTTGTTAATGCCATTTCTACCATACCGACAGCACCTTCGACTATGGTTCTACGTGCAGCAATAATTGCCATGGCTTGCTGGCGTCTTAGCATAGCGTTAGCAATTTCTGGCGCGTAAGCTAAATGACTAATACGAGATTCAATCACAGTGACGCCAGCTTTTTCTAACCGGTCTTGCACTTCAATTTTTAATGCTGCTGAAATTTGAGTCGGATCGCTGCGTAAAGAAATATCGTCATCTTCGTGATGATCGTACGCATAACTTGTGGCTAAATTACGTAATGCTGATTCACTTTGAATTGAGACAAAATCCTCATAATCATCAACCTGGAAAACGGCCTCAGCGGTATCTGTTACTTCCCAGACAATGACCGCAGCAATCTCAATGGGGTTACCATTTTTGTCATTAACTTTTAGTTTACTACTTTCGAAATTTCTAACCCGCAAAGAGACGCGCATTTTTGTGTAAAAAGGGTTAGCCCAGCGTAGGCCTGAATCATGAACGGTACCCGCGTACTTACCGAACAATTGCATAACTCTAGCTTCTTTGGGATTGACCATAAAAAAACCAAACCAGCAAATAAAAATAGCAAGGGTGACCAGTAAACTAATAATGGCAAGTGTGACATTGTTATTTATTATGCTATTAATTAACAAGGTGAAAGTACCAATCTGTAATGCCAATAAAACAAAAATAAACATAATGCCATTAGGCGCTTTGATTTCTTTTTCCGTAATCATATTATTCTCAGTTAGATTTTAACAAGTGATATCATTATGATATCACTTGTTGTTTAATGCAAGTATTTAGCAGAGCAACATTCATTAAATAAGATATTTATAAAAGTTTACGTGTCAGTAAAAGAATGAAGTTATTAGACGTTTGATGATTTTGATCAATTTTGGCGAGTTCAGGGTTAGCTATAATTTTTCCTTCATTATTCAATAGGAAAATACAATGGGATGTTGCGGAGGCTGTGGCGGCGAAGGTCATGAACCAGTGAAAACTGAAACAAAAGAACAGCAAGAACAAGATAAAAAACAAGATAATAAACCAGAAGAGTAGTTAATATTCTTCCTGACAATCATTGAGACAACAGCCGTTGTCTTTTTTTTGTTCTAAATTTAAAAGTTAACAAATAAGTAACAAAGTATTGCAAAACAGAAATATCATTGGCAAAGCAAGTGAGCAAATCATATATTAGAGCTAGATACTGGCGCAGAAGTTGAGCGCGAGAAAATATATTTATATAAATAATAAAGCCACCAAGGAGCATAAATTGAAAAAATGGAGCATCCCATTGCTATTAACTTGTTTAGCAGCATGTGAACAAACCGCGCCAACCACCACCATGGCTGAAGTAACATTACCAGCAGGTGTGAGTTTTGTTGAGCAAGTAACGGCAGAAGCGGGTAAAACTGTTATTCCTTATCAAAAATATACCTTAAGTAATGGTTTGACGGTTATTCTTCATAAAGATGCTTCTGATCCCTTAGTTCATGTTGACATGACCTATCACGTTGGCTCTGCTCGCGAAGAGTTAGGTAAGTCAGGCTTTGCTCATTTTTTCGAACATATGATGTTTCAAGGTTCTGAAAACGTAGCCGACGAACAGCATTTTAAATTAATAACTGAAGCTGGTGGTACCTTAAATGGAACAACTAACGGTGATCGAACTAATTATTTTCAAACGGTTCCAGCTAACCAACTAGAAAAGATGTTGTGGTTAGAGTCAGACCGTATGGGCTTTTTGGTTGATGCGGTAACGCAAGAAAAATTTGAAGTACAACGTGAAACTGTAAAAAATGAAAGAGGACAAAGTTATGATAATCGTCCTTACGGTTTATTAGGAGAGAGAGTTGCTGAAGCGTTATATCCGGCAGGGCATCCTTACTCATGGCAAACCATTGGTTACTTAGAGGATCTAGATCGTGTAAATGTTAACGACCTAAAAGCATTTTTCTTAAAATGGTATGGTCCAAATAACGCAACCTTAACCATAGGTGGCGATATTGACGCAAAAGAAACGTTAGCCTTAGTGGAACAGTATTTCGGGTCTATCCCACGCGGACCTGAAATCGCTATGCCTGAAAAACCTACATTTACCATAAACGAAGATCGTTATATTTCCATGGAAGATAATGTTCATTTACCTTTAGTGTATATGTCTTATCCAACCGTTTCTGTTCGCCATGCAGATGAAGCCCCACTTGACGTTTTATCAAGTATTTTAGGTGGCGGCAAAACATCTTTGCTTTATAAAAACTTAGTGAAAAATCAATTAGCGGTTCAAGCTTCAGTGGGGCATCCCTGTGCCGAACTAGCTTGTACCTTTACTTTGTTAGCGTTACCACACCCGGCTTCAGGAAAAACATTAGCAGATATAGAAAAAGTGATTCGCGACAGCTTAGTTGAATTTGAAGAGCGTGGCGTACAAGACGACGATCTAGCGAAAGTTAAAGCGAGTATGGAAGCAAGCTTCATCTTCGGTTTACAAAGTGTTTCAGGCAAAGTGAGTACACTTGCGGCTAATCAAACATTTAAGGGCGATCCAAATTACATCGAAAAAGATATCGCACGTTATGCCAATGTTACTAAGGCTGATGTTATGCGGGTCTTTAAAAAGTATATTAAAGACCAACATGCGGTGATCATGAGCATAGTGCCTAAAGGCAAACTTGATCTAATTGCAGCACAAGATAATTTTATTCCTGCACCGCGTAGTAAAGGTCAGACATCTGAAACCTCAGCAGAGAGTTTAGTGGTACGCAAAGCGCAAGATAATTTTGATCGCAGTAAAATGCCAATCTCAGGTGCCAATAAATCAGTAGCTGTACCACAGATGTGGAACAAAACGTTAGCCAATGGTATTAAAGTGCTGGGTACGCAAAGCATTGAAACTCCAACGACATCATTATTGTTAAAGATTCCTGCAGGTCATTATTATTCTGACAAAGACAAAGCAGGCGTTGTTTCGTTACTTGCTAGTGCATTAAATGAATCGACCACCAAACGTAGCGCCGAAGAAATGAGCAATGAATTACAAAAATTAGGTAGTTCAATCGCTATCTATGCAGGTAATCAATACTTGAATGTTAATGTCAGTACACTAACTAAAAATCTTGATGCGACAATGGCACTGGTTAATGAAAAATTAATGCACCCAGCATTCATTGAAGTGGAATTTTCACGCAACAAAAGTAATGCTATTCAGGGCGCAATTAATAGCAAGAAAGATGCAGGTTATTTAGCCTCAACAGCTTATCGTCAATTATTGCAAGCTGACAACATTGCAGCAACTTCAAGCCAAGGTACCGAGCAAAGTCTCAATAATATTACCTTAGCAGATGTTAAAGCCTTCTACGAACAGCAAGTAAAACCAAGTGATAGTCAGTTAATCGTCGTATCAGACTTGAAAGAAAAAGCGCTAATTAAATCGCTTAACGTCTTTTCTAGCTGGCAAGGTAAAGGATCAAGCTTAGTGTTAACACTGGCTAAACCTGAGACAAAAGCGGGTGTTATTTATTTAGTGAATAAAGAGGGTGCCGCGCAATCCGCGATTCGCATTGGTAAACGCTCTATGACTCAAGATATTACCGGCGAGTATTACAAGTCTTATTTAATGAACTTCACCTTAGGTGGTGCATTTAATAGTCGTATAAACCTAAACCTTCGTGAAGATAAAGGTTATACCTACGGCGCACGTTCTGGTTTTAGTGCTGACAAATTCTCTGGTACATTTACCGCCTCTGCTGAAGTTCGTGCTGATGTTACCGATAAATCAATTATTGAGTTTGTTAACGAAATAAAAGGCTACAACGAACAAGGTATCACCGCGGAAGAATTAAGCTTTATGCGTAATTCAATTAATCAAAGAGATGCGTTGAAATATGAAACACCACGGGCAAAATTAGGTTTCTTAGCGCAAATCTTAGAATACGATTTAAAGCCAAGTTTTGTGCAAGAGCGAGCAGAGATTGTTGAAACAATCAGTGCAGAAGAAATAAATACGCTAGCAAAGAAACACTTAAACTTAGCGGAAATGTTAATGGTTGTTGTTGGTGATGCTAAAACATTGAAACCCCAACTAAAAGCATTAGGTTATGAAGTGATTGATTACGAAATCTAATCTGACTCATTGCTCTTTGAGTGATTGATATAAAGCCTTAACGATAAACGTTAAGGCTTTTTTATGTTCAGGATGAACGTTCATAACAGCTCTTAGGCATCCACACCTTCGCTGCATTAGTACTTATTGCACGTCATTTTATTCTAGACAAATCATAGTCCTACATCCATGTAGACAATGACGAGGTGCTACGGATTACAAAGAGCGATGATGCTTATCTTAAACCTGCTATCTTTTTATTGCTGAGTATGGCCAGATCAGCTTAATCCTGTCACAATAAATATTCTGCTTATCCGTGTTTAAAAAATATGAAACGAAGTAACTATATTACCCGCGCAGGCTGGGATCGCTTAGATAAAGAACTGAAATATTTATGGAAGGAAGAGCGTCCTCTTATCACTAAATCTGTCTCAGAAGCCGCTGCTCAGGGCGATCGAAGTGAAAATGCAGAATACATTTATGGTAAAAGGCGTTTGCGTGAAATTGACCGACGCGTAAGATTTTTAGTTAAGCGAACCGAGGACTTAACGATTGTCTATTATGATGCTAAGCAAGAAGGTAAAGTCTATTTTGGTGCTTGGGTCTCGCTAATTAATGAAGACGACAAAGAACTCACCTATCGAGTGGTGGGGCCTGATGAATGGGACGTTAAAAAAGGTGAGATAAGTCTTGATTCACCAATGGCAAGGGCATTAATAGGTAAGTGTGTTGATGACGAGGTCGTAGTACAGACACCCGAAGGTGAGCGTATTTTTGATATTTTAAAAATTTGGTATAAATAACCAGCAGACAAAAGTACTAAGGTTTATCGTGCACTAACTATCGATTGCTTTATTTCCCTTTATTAAAACGCTAAGGTGGCTCAATTTCCCATTTTTTTATGTAATATCCCTTCAAAATCAGTATATTTTGTTGATATTGTTGATCTTATCATTTTATTAACTAAAATATAAAAACAACAAATTCATACAAAAGGATTTATCTATGACAAGACAAAAGCAATCGATTATTAATGAAGAAGTTAATTTTGAAAACGGTGTAGAACTAATTTCAACAACAAATAAAAAGGGTGTCATTACTTACGCGAACCCAGACTTTTGTAAAATTGCCGGCTACTCCCTTGATGAACTCGTTGGACAAAATCATAGCATTGTAAGGCATCCAGACATGCCTAAGGCTGCCTTTAAAGATTTATGGACTAATTTAGAATCGGGCTTACCTTGGCGAGGTGTTGTTAAGAATCGCTGCAAAGATGGCCGTTATTACTGGGTTGATGCTTTTATTACCCCTATTTTTGAGTCAGGTCAGCTAGTTGGTTTTCAATCAGTCAGAACACGCTTAGACGAGAAAACTAAAAGTAATGCCATATTATCTTATCAAGCACTACAAGCGGGCAAGTCTTTAAATAAGTGGTACGAAAATGCCAGTATTAAAAATGCAGCCTACTTTGGCGCAAGTATAACAACATTGTTCAGTGCTCTTTATTATCCATACATGATGTTTTTATTACCTTTACTACCCTTTATAATTTATAAAAATGAAATTATCGATACGCCTAAATATTTTAAAAAACTCAGCAGAGACTATGACAGTCTTTCACGGTTAATTTATTGTGGAAGCAAACCTCAAGGTATTGCCGATTTTCATTTGAAAATGGCTGAAGGTAAAATTAAAACAATTTTAGGCCGTATTACCGACAGTAGTGATTTACTCAGTGCAGGCGCGAGTACGCTTGAGCAAGCGGCGAGAATAGCTAAAGAAGGTGTTGAACAAGAAACGGCTGAATTACACCAAGTCGCGACAGCTGTTGAAGAAATGGTTGCAACAATTGATGAGGTTGCCCAGAACACTACATTTACTTCACAAAAAGTTAATCAAGCACATTCAGATTGTGAAATTGCCACAAAAGCCATGCACACCACCATGGAAACAGTCAATATATTGGCTGAAGAAGTCGCAAATTCAGCGTCTTCGGCAACAGAGCTCGCCAGTGAGGTTGAAAAAGTTGGCAGCATAATGCATGAAATACAAGGCATTGCCGATCAAACTAATTTATTAGCACTTAATGCGGCAATCGAAGCCGCACGCGCAGGAGAACATGGTCGAGGATTTTCCGTGGTGGCCGATGAAGTTAGGGCGTTATCAAGTAGAACCCATGCGGCAACAGAGCAAATACAAAGTTCAATATCAGAAATGCAAAATACACTTTTATCATGGGTGCAAACTATGACAAAAGGCAAAGAGTCTGCGGACAGTTGTGTGGAAAAAGCAACTGAAGCTCATGATGTTGTTGATAAGGTATATTCATTGATCACTGATATTTCTGATTTAGCTATTCAAATATCGACAGCATCAGAAGAGCAAAGTATGGTTTCTCAGGAAATTAGCCGCAATATTATTAACATCAGTGATGCTTCTCAAAATAATCTTCAACAAACAAATACGGTTGAACGTGAGACGGTAAACATTAAAAAAAGAGCCAATGCGCTTAGCGCTTTAGGCCAAGCGTTTAACGGCTAAGGTAATGTTTAATCGTTATTAAATAAAAATAAGATAGCACCACTTTATTGTTAAAAAGGGCTGGTAACGAGCTTTTAAAACGTAGTCTATTATTAAAGGCTGGTAATTTTTGTAGTTTACATTAGCGACCTAGATACCAGGATTATCGCTTCTATTGTAAAAATGCCGCTAAAAAATGAATTTTTAGCGGCATTAATTTAAGTAGAATCAACAGATATAAATCAGTGGGTGGTATTAATAAACGGCTGGTGATGGTCAATATTAATTTTATGCCACGCTAGATAGTCACTTTTAGTCATAGGCTTAGCAATTAGATAACCTTGAATTGAATCAATATGTAGCGTTTTGAGTAACTCGTGCTGCTCTAACGCTTCTACACCCTCAGCAACCACGGTTATGTTAAGGCTTTTAGCCAAGGTTATTATCGTATTAACGATACTAAAGCCGGTGCCATTATCTAAGATTTTATCGATAAAGCTTTTATCAATTTTAAGTTCATTGACCGGGAAAGCACTTAAGTGTGTTAAACAAGAGTAGCCAGTACCAAAATCATCTATGGAGAAGGTAAAGCCTTTTGCTTTAATTTCTTGCATTTGTTGAATGGTATTATCAATATCTCCAGCCAACATCGACTCAGTAATCTCTAACTTAATCTGTGATGGTCGTATATCGAAGCCAGCCATGGCATTAAGTAACTCAGTTTTTAAAGTAGATGAGTTAAATTGGCAATGACTTATATTGATTGAAACACTGAACAACTCGTCAATCATATTATCGGTACGTAGTTGCGCAATTAATATACAAATATCACGTAAAACAATGTTTTGTAATTTTTGAATAAGCCCATATTGTTCGGCAATAGGTATAAATTCATTGGGTGCGATCAGCCCTTTACTGGGATGATTCCATCGAATAAGTGCCTCTGCTCCAATGACTTTACCCGAGGTGTTTACTTGCGGCTGAAAATAGGCACAAAATTCATCATTAGCTATTGCTCTAACAAGGTCAGTTTCGAGTTCAGCCTGCTTTTCTAGTAAGGTTTGTAATTTGGGATCATAGAAATTATAACTATTACCTTTTTTCATTTTTGCGCGATACATAGCGGTATCTGCAAACTTCAAAATGTTATCTACTAATGAGTTACCATTGTTAACTAGGCTAATACCTATGCTGCAACTGACCTGAAATGCTAATTCACCTAACTCAAATTTTTCATCGAATACGCTGTGTAATTTTTGAGCGACCTTTTCAGATTCTATAATGGCCTGCTCATTATTTTCACCGACATATTCCAATAAAATAATAAATTCATCGCCACCCACTCTAGCTAAAGTATCCGATGCCCTTATAGTGGCGCTAAGCCTTGTCGATAATTCGACTAAAATTTGATCTCCGGCGCTATGTCCTAGTGAGTCATTAATCCTTTTAAAGTTATCTATATCCAAAAATAATAAAGCGCCGGTCTTGCTTGAACGTTTTATTCTTTCAATACACATTGTCAATCTTTCGTTGAGCATTCGTCTATTAGGAAGGTTGGTTAATGGGTCAAAAAAAGCCAGTTTTTCAATCGCCTTTTCTGCCTCTTTACGCACCGTTATATCTCTAGCTATCCAGACGATATGCCTTTTATTAGGAAAGTTTGGCTGATAATGGTCAAGGGGGGCTGTTCTCCCCTCGAAAGTCATATTACCTTTTAGAACGTCAAGCTGATATTCAAAAATTTGCACTTCATTGGTGGCTAAGGTCTTTTCAATGACCGACATGATTGGCTGTGCATCTTTTTTAGGTAAGGCGTCATTTACATTTTTATTAATGAGTTTGTTAACTGAACCATATAACAATTCATCAGCTGAGCCATAAATATCAGTATATACGCCATCTTCACTCAATATTAAGGTTAAATCAGGCATAACCTGAGTAAAAGCTTGGAATTTTTGATTACTTTTTTGTAGATCCGCAATCAGTCGTTTGGCGTTAAGTGATTCAACATTTTTTTCTAAGGCGATGCTTGAAAAATGCACGAAGTAGTCGATTAACTCTAAATCTTTATCCGTTGGGGATTTAGAAGAGCTATGATAAATGGCAAGTGAACCAAGAGTTTTGGACTGTGTGGAAATAATGGCGGTTGACCAACACGATTTAAGACCATAGCTCAATGCGAGTGCTTTAAAGTCTTGCCATAAAGGGGATATTGCGATGTCTTCAACAATGACTCGAGACTTTCTAAATGCTGCCGTCCCACAAGAGCCTACCTTTGGACCAATGCGTACGCCATTAATAGCCTGACAATACTTATCATCAATATTTGGCGCAGCGCAGTGAAAAAGTTGTTCGTCCTTTATCGATAATATTGAGCACCTCGCTGACTTGTCATCGAGAAGCTCTTCTATAGATAAACAAATATCATTTAGCACATCATTTAAAGGCCGACCTAAGGCAATTTTAGATAAGATATCTTGTTGATGAGATAATAGTTTTTTTAATCTAGCTATGTCCATATTTCACCAAGATTATTTATTACATTGCATGTTAATTTATAGCAAAACATTTTCAAGGTCAAAGCCATCCCCACCTTTTAGATAAGGTTTAATTAATTATCCGGCTTTTCACTGGCGTTTGGCAAATATCTAAAACGGGTGGTGGTTTTTTGTAGAAAAATGCATTTTCTCGTTTTTTCTGTTTTTCTATCATTTGACTAAAAGCGGGGTGCTCGGTATTTTTTACGGCTAATAAAATTTGTTGTTCTTTGGGCACATCACTCATCATTTTCATACTTGTCATGGTGGTATAATCTTTTTCAGCAACAGGCTTATCACCCTCAATAACCGATGTTCTAGTTATGGCTTGTACGTGGTTCATGCCATAAACCACACGACCAAAGATAGTCATAATTCGATCTAAATAGCGAGTGGCTTGACCATTAACAATATAAAAATGACTGGTGCCGGAGTCGGCGTCATTCCCCCTAGCCATTGCAATGACACCAGGGCAGTGCGTTAACCAAGCTTTTTTTTCACTCGGGTTATGAGCTAATGAAAATCCGTCTTTAAAACCTGTTTGTTCAGCGAATAAATCATTGTTTTGAATTTTAGTGAACTGCCAGTTTTCATCGGTAGTAAAGTCACCTTCCATGATTAATGTTGGTACTAACTTATCTTGACGACTGCCGTCTTCAGGACCTCCTTGCGCCACAAAACCGTCGATCACTCGATAGAACTTATTACCATCATAATGACCTGATTGGGTCAGTTTTATAAACTGTTCGACATGCTTAGGCGAAAACTGTGGTGCCAGTTCTATGACAACTTTTCCGTGTGGTAGTGTCAGTAATACGGTTCTTGCAACATCTAAAGCTCGCCATTCATCAGCTACTTTTGATGTTTGTGCAGCAGCGCTAAAAATAGTCAGTAATGTACTCATGGCTAAAATAAGTCTGATTTTCATGACGTTTCCTTAATCTTTATTGTTTACCCGCTACTATACAGTAAAAGAGTTGGCGCAAAACCATGCAATTGTTAATATAGCGCGATAGAAACCAACACTAATTTTGAGGTACTCAGTGAATAAAAGCTTTATGACTAATATTATCGCCTTGCTTGCTACTTTAGCGGGTTATTTTTTCGAGCAGTCTTTACTCTTTACCATAGGCTTATTTGCCTTGTCGGGGGCATTTACTAATTGGATTGCTATACATATGCTTTTTGAAAAAGTACCCTTTTTATATGGCTCTGGTGTTATTCCTGCGCGCTTTGAAGATTTTAAAAAAGCCATAAAAGAGCTGATGATGGAACAGTTTTTCACTGAAGAAAATATTGACCGATTTTTGTCGGGTGGTTCAGGTGGTTTAGTGTCTTTAGACTTAACACCCGTCATTGAAAAAATAGACTTGAATCCTGCTTTTGATGACTTAGTTGATGTTATTGAAAAGTCATCGTTTGGTGGCATGTTAGCGATGGTTGGTGGCAGCGAAGCATTACAGCCGTTACGAGAGCCGTTTATTGAAAAAATGAAAATCACCGTCGGTAAAATTTCACAAAGTGAAGAATTTAACAATATCCTCAAGGATGAGTTAGAGCAACCGAGTGTTATGGCGGATATGCGTGATAAAGTCAGTGAAATTATTGATCAAAGGTTAAATGAACTAACACCACAACTGGTCAAGGAAATTATCCAAGCGATGATCCGCAAACACTTAGGTTGGTTGGTTGTTTGGGGAGGTGTATTTGGTGGTATTATTGGCTTTATCGCCGCAGTTACTAATAATTTCTAAGATTTTATCAGCGATTATTTCGCAACAAACGCTGGATATAATTTGTTGCGAAACTTGTCATTACAGACAACAAGGTTATCCTTGTTATTCCTTAGTCCCTTTTGTGCTATTAGTTCCTGCAATTTTTTAGTTTAAACGCTTTAAATTTCACCTTATTGGGGCTATGCTTGCGCTTTAAACACAGGGATTTATTTCTCTTGTTGAGCGAAATCGCCCAATTAAGAACATCCCGTCATTGAATAAGGTAACCGGAGACATGTTTGGTAGCTTAAAGGCTTTGCCAGCCGATCCTATTTTAGGCTTGTTGGCTAAATATCGTGAAGATTCAAACCCACATAAAATTGATTTGGGTGTGGGCGTTTATAAAAATGAAGCAGGTCATACAGCGATTTTAGACTGTGTGAAAGCGGCGGAAAAATATCGTAACGATCACGAAGATACCAAAGTTTATATTGGTCCTACCGGCTCACCTGTATTCAATGAAGAGATGAGTAAATTAATTTTCGGTCACCATAAAGTGCTGCTTGAAAATAGAGCTCGCACGGTTTCTACTCCTGGTGGAACTGGGGCATTACGTGTTGCGGCTGAATTTATTAAGTCTTGTAAAGCTGGTGCCACTATTTGGGTGAGTAACCCAACATGGGCAAATCATACCGGTTTGTTTGAAGCCGCTGGTTTAACCGTTAAAACCTATCCGTATTACGACCACGAAAACAAAACGCTTGATTTTGATGGCATGTTAGCGGCATTAAAAGAAGTCAGCAGCGATGATGCTGTGTTGTTACATGCGTGTTGTCATAATCCCAGTGGTATGGATTTAAACAATGAGCAGTGGCAACAAGTTGTTGAAGTGGCTAAAGACATTGGTTTTTTACCCCTTATCGATATGGCATACCAAGGTTTTGGTGTTGGTTTAGACGAAGATGCCTATGGTTTGCGTTTAATGGCCGAACACGCGAAAGAAATGATTGTTTGTAGTTCATGTTCGAAAAACTTTGGTTTATACCGCGAACGTATTGGCGCTTGTACTATTATTGGCGAAACATCTGCCGCAGTTGATGTTGCACAGTCCGTATTACTTTATGTGATCCGTGTTATTTATTCTATGCCTCCAGCACATGGTGCCGCATTGGTTGAAACAATCTTAAGTTCTGATGAACTACGTACCCAGTGGCATGTAGAATTAAAAGAAATGCGAGACCGTATTAATGGTAACCGTCAACTATTGGTTGATAAGTTAGTCGAAAACGGTGTGACTCGTGACTTCAGCTTTATTACCCGTCAAATGGGGATGTTTTCATTCTTAGGTATAACCCCTGAGCAAGTGCAACAGTTACAAGATGAATATAGTATTTATATGGTCGGTTCAAGCCGTATGAGTATTGCGGGTATTGCGAATAGTAATGTTGATTACTTAGCAAAATCTATCGCGAAAGTTCTATAGGCGCTAAGATTCGTTAACAGCTTTAGAGCTTAAGAAAGAGTTAAAGCCAAAACATCTCGGTGTTTTGGCTTTATTGTTTTTGGTTAACTAGCCAATTGATAATGTGAGTAAGCGGCTATCTTTAGAGGTAAAAATTTCCATCCTCATTAAGTGATATTTTTTCAACCCGAGTGACCGCATTGATGTTTAATGGACCATATATATGAGGATATAAGCCACCGCTTGCAGGTTCCCATTTTATTTCTGGTATAACTAACTCTTTATCAACAATCAAAATAAGTGGCTGCTCTTTGTCTTTATAATATTTATTGGCAAGACGGTTTAACTGACTTTTTGGCGTCGCATGAATAAAACCTTCGCTGGTTAGCGAATCACGCGTTAGCTTACCTGCACTTAGTGCTTGTTGATATTCAGCATTTGATGAGAGTAAATAGATAGACGGATCATTTAGCCCTGCATACATGCGAATAAAAGTATTCGTTAGTATTTGTTGCTCATCTTTCTGGTAAAGGTAGTCAACACGAAATATCCCTTTAATATTGTTATTTTCAATAGCCTGACTTACAACGCTTATTTCTGCTCGAGCAGTCCAGTCAGTACCTGTTAACCATAGAGGAACATTGTCAGCAAGATGCTGATGGCCCTTTCTCTCAAAGGGATAGGTTTTTCCACGTACTAACTCTGCGTAATTATCTGAACGGAGAATTGAATTATTTGCTATTTTAAAGCC
Source organism: Colwellia sp. BRX8-7 (assembly GCF_014077275.1). Lineage (NCBI taxonomy): Bacteria > Pseudomonadati > Pseudomonadota > Gammaproteobacteria > Alteromonadales > Colwelliaceae > Colwellia > Colwellia sp. BRX8-7. The sequence goes on from NZ_JACGVP010000003.1 coordinate 76,506, forward strand.
CATGGGTTTTCCTGTATTAAATTGTTGTTAGCGATAAAGCTATTAATTGTCTATGTTACCGATAAGTGCACATGCTTTAAATGGTAAACAACAAAGAATATATTTGTTGTCTTATCGCTATTACCAATCAATATGTATTTTGCTGAGTTTTGAATGGTAACGTCTAGATGTAAAATTATGCTACATTAACGGCGTAAATTTTTAGGGAAATAAAAAATGACTGAACAAACCAATTTCAAACATATGCAACTGGCCACCTTACACGAGAGTTTAACTGATAAAACTCATGTCATTGTTGATATTCGTGACGCGGCTTCTTTTCAAGCAAATCATATTCCTGGTGCTATTCATTTGAGTAATGAAAACTTTGCCGACTTCATTCGTGAAGCCGACTTAGATGCCCCCGTTGTTGTTTGCTGTTATCACGGTATTTCTAGCCAACAAGCTGCACAGTTTCTTATTAGCCAAGACTTCAGTGATGTTTATTCACTCGATGGCGGCTTTACTGATTGGCAATTACGTTTTCCACAAGATATAGAACACTAAATAGTTGAGCATAATGTCGGAATATAATTCAGCAAATGAGCTAAGTCCCTTAGTACAAGTTAAACAACATAACATTGCCTTGTTGTTTGCGAATTATTTAACCAGTTTAGATATCGATGCTAAAGTGCAAAAGGATGACAGCGACTATGTTATTTATTGTGCAAGCCATAAAATAGCTCAAGCAAAAGAAATTTTTGCTGAATTTATTGCCGACCCTTACCAAGAAAAATATCAACAAGCTGCATGGCAAAGTGGACAAGTTTCACAAGTTCAAGACAACTCTCCGTCATTAATAACAAGCTTTAAACAGCAGTTTTTGGCTCATGCCGGTGTGGTAACCTTAACTGTTTTTGCTTTGTGCTGGTTAGTTTTTATCGCGAGCTTGTTGGGTTTCGCTCGACCTACTTTTGAATTATTACATTTCTATCCTAAGTTAACGATGGAGGCCTTTTTTGATTCTCCATTACGTCTTTTAGGGCCCGCCCTGTTTCATTTTTCATGGTTACATATTGTCTTTAATACTATGTGGTGGTGGCAATTAGGTGGCAGTGTTGAACGTACTTTAGGGAAGGGGGCGTTAATTAATTTATTTTTGATCACCGCACTGCTCTCTAATCTCGGGCAGTTTATGGTTTCAGGTCCTAACTTTGGCGGCCTGTCTGGTGTGGTTTATGGCTTAGTGGGTTATGTTTGGTGGTATGGCTGGCTAGCACCTGAAAAAGGTTTAATGATCTCTAAGCCCATTATTGGCTTTTTACTGTTTTGGCTTTTACTGGGCTATGCCGATGTTTTACCGGTTAATATGGCAAATACAGCGCACTTATTAGGATTAGTAAGTGGCTGTTTGTTAGCAGCAGTCAACGTGTTATTGATGAAAAGGCATTAGTTCTGTATTAACAGGGCTAGACTAATGTTTTGCCGGTTAATATGATGGCAAATACTGGGCGCTCATTCGGATTAGGCTTAGTCAGCGGCTGTTTGTTAGCGGCAGTCAAGGTGTTATTGATGAAAAGGCATTAGTTCTGTATTAACAGGGCTAGACTAATGTTTTGCCGGTTAATATGATGGCAAATACTGCGCGCTCATTTGGATTAGGATTAGTCAGCGGTTGTTTGTTAGCGGCAGTCAAGGTGTTGTTGATGAAAAGGCATTAGGTCTTTATTAAAAAACCGTAGGTTGAGTTTTACCGACCTACGGGGATCTTTTAATATACTGTTAGTTGTCTAGCCACTGGGTAAATAATAATTTTTTAATTAGCGGCTGACCTGTTTCTTGTGTCAAAAGACTCTTCACTTTTTCTTCACATAAACGCTGGATTTCGTGGCGACCATTAATCGATTTTACTTTTGCTTCAGGTTGCTGACCAATAATAGCAATAATAGCATCGCGCAATAACGGTGCATGATGCTCAACCGTTTCATAATTTGCCGAATCTTCAATCATCAATTCAACGGTGAGACGAACATAGCCTAGTTTCTTTTTTACCGCTACATAGTTAGTGATAATAGCGGGTTCAAAACCAAAGTAAGCATAGTCCGCCGCTTTTACTGAAGATAAAGGAAAAGAGAACGACAATAATGTCGCTAATATTAATAAGGTATTTTTCATTTTGCCGCTCTATTTAACTGGAGAATTGAAAAGACTATCGACTATATTACAATGAATCATTAGCTTTTATTAGCAAATTTGTTCGCTTTATTTATTTTTATAACGCTAAGCGCTAAAACCCCCTCAAGGATAACCCGTTTAATAGGCTAACTTATTTCGTGTGGCCTATTGATGCGAGCTCTTCTACCTTTGAAATCACCACTTGAATTTGGTCGGCAACGAGCACCAAATTACAAGCGGCATAAATTAAACAATACTGATATGATATGCAGGTTATTGTCTAATAAAATAGTTATTAATTTGTTGTTATGACCCAGTCGCATCCATTATTTCCCATTACTATCGATACAGCATGGCAGTCTCCTTTAGGAGTATCGCTTAATGAAACGCTATTAAGTTGGTTACTCGACCCAAGCTCGTTGACTGCTCGATTAAGTCAATGTTGCCAACATTTTCGTGTTGAAGTATTAGGGCAAAAAATTCAGCCTTGCACAAGAGAAGAAGCAACGGCAGACATTAATGTAGGTGAGCAAGTGTTAGTGCGTGAGGTGATATTATATTGTGACAATGTGCCACAAGTCTTTGCCCGCAGCTTACTGCCTTTAAAAAGCTTAACCGGTGAAGAGCAGCAGTTAGCACACTTAGGTAACCAATCGTTAGGACAGGTGCTGTTTAGCAAAAAAGAGTTAACCCGTAAATGCATTGAGATCTCGTCTTTTTCTCCAACCACTACCGTATCAGCACTAGCCCGACATCTTAAATTACCGGTTAAAACTGAGCTCTGGGGACGGCGTTCAACGTTTATGCTGCATGATAAACCTTTATTAGTTGCTGAAATATTTTTACCAAATGCCTTTGCTTATCAAACTAATCAATTATGAGATATAGAAAAAAAATAAAAAATCTTCAGGATAATATATGACAAATTCTATTGCAGATAAGTGGCAAGGCATTGTAACAATTACTCGCGCCGACAAGCCGATCGGTACCTACTTGCTATTATGGCCAACATATTGGGCGTTATGGATAGCGGGCGATGGTTTTCCACCCTTACATTGGCTAGCTGTATTTACCTTAGGTGTTTTTGTTATGCGCAGCGCAGGTTGTGTTATTAATGACTGGGCAGATCGTAAAGTAGACGGACAAGTAAAGCGAACCCAGCATAGGCCATTAGTTACCGGTATTTTAACGCCAAACGATGCATTATCGTTATTTGGTTTGTTGATTGGCATTGCGCTCGGCTTAGTTTTAACCTTAAGTTGGTTCACCATTCAATTGTCAGTGGTTGCGGTGTTACTGGCAGCAAGTTACCCTTTTATGAAACGCTATACCCAGTTACCCCAAGTGGTATTAGGTGCAGCGTTTAGCTGGGGGATGATTATGGCGTTTGCCGAAGGTATGGGTGAAATCCCCACAGTTGCTTGGCTACTTTTTAGCGCTAACTTATTATGGACGGTAGCTTACGATACTATGTATGCGATGGTTGACTGCGACGACGATTTAAAAATTGGTATAAAATCAACGGCCATTCTATTTGGTCGCCATGACAAACGTATTATTCTATTTCTTCAACTGGCTACACTAGCTTTGTTAATGAGCGTGGGTGAAATGCTCGCTTTTGGTTGGCCTTATCAACTGAGTCTTGTTATTGCGGCCGGATTTTTTTGTTACCAACAAATTTTAATTGTCGATAGAGAGCGTGATAAATGCTTTCAAGCTTTTTTGAATAATCATTTTGTAGGTTTAGTGATTTTTATTGGCATATCAATAGAGTACCTCTAGTTACTACGGGTCCGTATAATCATGAGTTCCAACATTATGCTTGTGGTGCGTCATCCTGATAATCGTTCAGGATGACGATGTAGCCCGCTTTATTCGTGCAAGAGTTAACGAATAATACTCTGTAAAACTTCAATATCTATCAGTTGAGTGACCGACGACTTCAATAACCCTAAAGTACTGCTGTCAACGAGCTGGTCGTTTTCATCTTTATTAATATAGCCTTGCTCAATCATGGCTTTAATTAAAATTCCCTGGGCTTTTTTATCAATAAACTCAGGAGCATTAATGTCATTTAATACCGATAAGCGCTTAGCAATAGCAACAACTTTGTCTTCAAGGTCATTTTTACTAATAGGTGATAAACGATGTGTTAATGAACAGATAATGGTAAGACGTTGCATGGTTTCATTAATGCATTCGCCGATTAAACGAATATTAGTGGTCAGTTCAACGTCATTCACTACGCTTAAAAAACCACTTTTACTTTTTCGAATAAGACCTTCGGCCATTAAAAATTTTACTATTTGCTCTGTTTGTTCCACGACATCATTTTCGCTTTGCCATAAAAACAAATCAATTTTTACTAAACTGATGATCCGTTGCACTTGCTCTAATAAAGTGTTGATATCTATTTTGCTATGGCGTTCCAATACTCGGCAAATGAGCGCAGGTAATATATAGCTATGTAAAATATTATTACGGTAATAACGCATTTCTAAAATGGCGGTTTCAGATAATGAAATAATGTCGCCATAACTGTCTTGATTAACCGTGACTTTATTAAGAGAGATAACCTCTTCAAGTAGTTGCTGGCCATCTTCACAGGGGATGGTCAATTGCTGACTATAAGGCGCATTGCGCTGTAAGTTTAAAAATAAATCAAGCTGGCTAATTAATTCTGTTTTAGCGAGTGCTTTATTATTACAAGCATGCAAAATAAGTGCGACTAAAGCGGTACCGTTTATGGCGGCGCTTTGATTGATATGTGTCATTACTTGATCAGCCAGAATATTAACACTTGGTGTCAACCATGTTGGCTTTTGTGGATCAATAGGGTCGATATCGTCTTTCCAGTTAGGAACCTGTTTATTTAAGAACTGGTTAATATTGATAGGTTCACCAAAATTCACGTAACCTTTTCCATAATTTCTTAAATTTTTAATCGCTTTAATCACACCAAAGATAGATTCATTTTTCTTCTGGCTACCACTTAATTCTTTATGATAGGTGCCGACTTCCATGACATGCTCGTAACCTAAATAAACTGGCACTAAGGTTAATGGACGATCAATGCCACGAAGCAAGCTTTGTATCGTCATGGCAAGCATACCCGTTTTAGGGGGTAGTAAACGGCCAGTTCTACTGCGACCGCCTTCAGAATAATATTTTACCGAGTAGCCACGTTCAAATAATAAGCCTAAATACTCGCGAAAGATGGTGGAATATAAGCGGTTGCCTTTAAAGCTACGACGAATAAAAAACGCCCCGGCTTTGCGGAAGATAGGGCCTGCTGGCCAAAAATTTAAATTAATACCGGCGGCTATTCTAGGAGTCACTAAGCCTTCTTGGAAAATGACATAGGTAAGTAGTAAATAATCCATGTGGCTTCGGTGACAAGGCACATAAATAATTTCATGGCCTTCTTGAGCGAGATCGCGCAGCACTTTTGCATTATTGATGTTTATACCGCTGTATAAGCGACTCCACAGCCAAGTTAAAATACGCGCGCCTAAGCGAACCATAGAGTCACGGTAATCACCGGCAATTTCATCCATGATGGCGAGGGCTTGTTTTTTCACTTGCTCTTCACTAATTGCTTTGCTTTTGGCTTCGTCGCTGATTAAGCGTTTTATCGATGGATTAGCAAGCAGTGTCGCAAACATTTGTTGACGGTGCATTAACCTTGGGCCCGTTACTGCAATCGTTTGGCGGTAAAAGTGAAAACGAGCAATACGCATTAATTTTTGTGCACTTGCTTGCGTAGTACCATGCCTGTCTGCCATAAGACGAAAAGAAATCGCTTCACTAAATCGGACAATAGAATTACGCCCTAAAAATAATACAATGAAAAACTTACGTAACCACGAAGGTGATTCTTGATCCGCTAAAACAGTACCTATATTGGCATTATTATGTTCTTTGGTTGGTGTTCTGCCCCAAATAACATGAGCAGGTATGAGCTGAGCATCTAATTTTTCGTCGATGCTGTGCTGCTTTAATAATTCGAAGCCTTGGGTAATCGCTTCGGTATGACCTGCTTTTCGCCAACGAAAAAGCGGTGTAGGTTTTTCTAAGCACAATAAACGTGAAAAACTTTGCCCATTAACAGTTACCAGGCTTAGTGGATCGGGTAATTTTAAAGTTTTACAGGCCTTTCGTAGGGCAAGTAGATCACTGGCAGATTGATGACGAATAACATAAAACTGTGGCTGTTCAAGTTTTACTTCTTCTGACTCTAAATAGTTGTCAGGAACAATTTTACTGCGAACAAGCAATTTTATCGGGAAACGTAATAAGAAATAGAATAATGAACGTATGGCTGACATCGAATTTTCTCTGAATTATTATACTTTTAGACATGTTTTTAATAGTAGCTTTATTGTAGCATGTTGCCTATGGTTTTTGGTAATGGTGGCCATCACCAACATTCTTCCTTTATCATCGAGTAATAAATGACAAGCCAACTGAACAAAATAGCTATATTTGTAGATGTACAAAATATTTACTATACCACCCGTGATAGCTTTCAAAGGCAGTTTAACTACCGAAAGTTTTGGCAACAAATTAGTGAGCAAGGCGATATTGTTATCGCCAATGCCTATGCCATTCAACGCAGTGACGATGCTCAACATAAATTTCAAAAAGCGTTAAAACATATTGGATTTGAGGTAAAGCTTAAGCCGTTTATTCAACGTCGAGATGGCTCTGCCAAAGGTGACTGGGACGTCGGTATTACCATTGATGTCATGGAAAGTGCCGGCGATGTTGATACAGTTATATTATTATCTGGCGATGGCGACTTTGATTTACTACTTCGCAAAGTTAAAGAGCGTTATGGAGTAACTACACATGTTTATGGTGTATCAGCTTTAACCGCTAACTCATTAATTAACGCGGCGGATGATTATTTTCCGATTGATGACGGGTTACTAATGTAACTTTGCTTGTCGAAATAACAGTCAGCCTGTGGTCGCCAATGATTAATGGCCATATCTTAATGATTGCTAATGTTGCCATATACCCTTGATCGCCAGTGAACAAAAATCATCCGCTTTTTATTAAATATGTGCGATAGTAGCTGTATCATACAGATGAAATAAAATGATTAGGCAATGAAAATTTTGATATTACTGATGCTTTCTTTACTTGCATCAGCCTGTAGTCAACAAGACGTCTATAATTCTGCAGCGGTTAGCAAACGCAGTTACAGTAAATCAGCGATAGCAACCACAGCACTTTCAGATGATGGTAAGTTAACGGCGGTTATTAATGGTAATGGCGTCTGTCTTTGGCAAAACAATCAGCAATCAATATTACCTAAATGCCTTCCAGCGGATCATGCACAACATATTGAAATCGCTTATATCAGTAATAACAATCAGTTCTTATATCTTTCTAATCGTGTGTCTGTAAAGCAATATACTCTTGATAATCTTGATAATCTTGAAATAGTCGGTGAGTGGCAAGTCGCAGATAATATAATTAATGATATGTCAGTATCTAAAAATGGTCAGTTACTGTTATTAGGATTTCGTAGCGGTAAAGCCAGTATTATTGATACCAAAGCGAATAAGGTCACTACTTTTCAAAAACATCGTTTAGATATAAACGCGGTGAGTCTGTCTGAAAACGGTCAAATTGCTTTTACCGGCTCAAGCGATAAAGTGGCCCAGTTATGGAATACTTCAACGGGTAAAACCCTGTTTGAATTTAGTCATGCCAGTCGAGTTAATCATGTTGATATCAGTAGCGACGGTTTGGTTGGCTTTAGCATTGACGCGGTTAAAGAACGCAAATTTTGGAACCTACAAACAGGCCAGCTCATTGCTGAATTAGATACTTATTTAAAATTTATGGAAGTGAATGACTCTGTTTTTTCTGCCGACAAACAACTATTTTTAACTGGCTCACCCAGGCAAGTATTACAGTTATGGCGAGTGGCTGATGGCGCATTACTTGCCCAGTGGCAATCAGTCATGGAAAATGGCCGAGCATCGGTATTAAGTGTCGCAATGAATGATGGCGATAGCGAAACTATCAAAGATGCTAAAACGATCAAGTTTATTAATGCCAGTAATAGTGATGGCATTTTAGAGCTGTGGCATTTTCCTGTTTATTAATTTTATAACCTTTTAGGTTAGAGGTACTACTTTGTTTAAGCCAATTCCAACAACATCTTTTGATCTGTTACCACTGCCTATTATGGTTGTTGAGCTTAATAAAGAAGCGCTAAATCATACTATTGTTTATTTAAATCAAGAGTTTATTAATATTGTTGGTTGGGATTTAACCGATATACCGGATAAAAATCACTGGTGGCAAAAAGCCTATCCAGATCCCCATTATCAGAAGGTCGTTGAAAGCTTATGGGAACTGAGTATGGAATCAATAGATGCTGAAAAAGATAGCTTTGTTACGGTGACAGTGAATATTCAGACCAAGGCCCATGGCGTTAAGCGATTTAAAGTTTATACCGAATTGAAAAGCGCGCTAACGGACGGTTATTATGTGGTCGCATTTGAAGAAATTAATTAATCACTAGCCAGAAGATTAACGAATAAAGCCATAAGCTAATGATATATTTCACCTAAATAAAATGTCTTTTTGGGAATTTTAAAAAAATGTACGTCGCCACTATTTTCATGATGAACCCCTATAGAACCATCGTATTCATTGATAATTTTTTGGCAAAGTAATTGATTTAAAATAGGGGTTTGGAATATATCTTCAGGAGACTTTTCTATTCCTGCAGATGACAGCGGATTGGCTTTATCTAAAGGTGAGGCGTCTTCTACTTCAAAAACAATATCCTCATTTTTTGTGTAAAGTCGAATTTTAAGCTCACCACCGTTTTGTGACCGCATCACGGCATCATGAGTCAATTGATTGATAACTTGACCAATCTTCTCTGGAACACATAAGTTTTTAATATCGTCATCAAACGATTTTTTGACGATAATATTACGTAATTTATCTCTGCTTGATTCGAGGTATAGTTGTGTTGCTATCATTGATTGCAACGAAGATGACTTTAAAGCAGAGCTTTGCATATAGTTAGAAATGGCAAAATAATTTAAAAAACTGTCAAAAGTACGGGTTAATTTTTCTTTGGATAACTGGCTAAGTTCTTTAAAATTTTGGTATTGTGCCTTACTGACTTTTCCCTCTAATAAACAATCGTTCACCGTTGTTAACACGTAAATAGGATCAGAAATTTCCTTAGTCATATTATTAATGATTTTTTTATAGTCGTTGAGAGTACATTGATCTTTATTCATTTTATGCGCATTAAAGATCAGTCTTCTAAGCGTTAAGATAAAGAGTTCATTATCGATTGGCTTAATAAAAACATTATCAGCACCATTGGCTAAAAATTTAATCGCACCATTTCTATTACCGGTTAAGCCAATAAAAATAAAAGTTCGATCCACAAAAGTTTCCTTTATTTCTTGCATTAATTCACAGCCATTTTTAGTGGGCATTTCATAATCAAGAATCAGAATATTAATTGTGGGTGTTAATCTTAAACGCTCTATTACTTGCTCGCTATTGAGCTCAGTGTCGTTATGAATAAACTCACTACTCAAAATATTGGCAACAATACGGCTATCAACTCTTGAGTCATCCACAACCAGTGCGTGTTGAAAACGATAAATATCGTGTTGTCTAATAAAACCGTAAATAAGAGAGCTTAATTCGCTATCATTTTCATTGACCACCATATCAATGTAATGTTCTTTAGCGGTTCTTTCCATTTCAAAATTAAGAAAACGGGTTATCAATAAAGTGGGTACATTTTGTTTTAATTTAAGTCTGCTAATACTTTCTTCATCAATTTTTTCAATATAAAGAATGAGATAATCAGTGTGTGTTATAGCAACTTTTAGAGGTTGGGTTAGGTCATCAGCTATGAATGATTCGACATGTCCTAAATTTTCGCCCTGTAATACGGGAAGCAAACTTTTAGAGACCTGATCGGGTAGGTTTACTAGGAAAATATTTGAATTCATCATAACTGCTCCTTGTCTTAAATAAAGCGCTTTGGTAGATAAAAGAACAATAAGCGCTCATTAACTATACTCTTTATTTCTATTTTGAACAGTAGCTAATGTCATATTTATGGAACCAACCAACCTCATTTTACAATATAGTTAATGATGAGTAATCACCAGGTTATTTATAAATATCCCTTTAGTTAAAAATAATTTAACCCCTTTTACTTTTTCCAAACGTTTTACCTGTATAAGTCGCAATTTAGCGCTTATATCTGTTTTTTGTTTGTTAAATAAAGGAATTACTATGGCTAAATTATTATCTTATATCAGCTTGGCAGTTATTATTACTTTTAGTTTATTTGCTTTTATGGCCTATTTAATCAGTAGCGACAGTGTAAATATTACCAAGCCATTAACCGATGTTATTGTTGAAGTGGCACAATTACCTGAAGATTCAAAAGTTATTCAAATCGATAAGGTAAAGCTTGAACCACCAGCACCACCAGAGCCTATGCCAAGAAATGTTGTGACGATTGATGTTGCAAGTGACACGCACAATTTATCCTACCAATCAGCTCCAATCTCAATGACGGGAGGTAGTACTGGCTTTAAGCAATACCAAGGTATGAATAATAATGAGGCTCGCCCCATCGTGCGTGTTAATCCTAAATACCCAATAGAAGCCATGAGAAAAGGAACTGAAGGCTGGGTGCAATTAGCTTTTGATATTAATGAAGTCGGTAAAGTTGTTAATATCTCAGTGATTGACGCTCAGCCAAAACGTATTTTTGATAAAGCGGCTAGACATGCTTTAAGAAAATGGAAATATCAGGCAAAATCGGTTGATGGAGCTGCGGTCTATCAAAAAGGTCGTACCGTACAATTAGATTTTTCTATGGACCAACAAAGTTAGGATGCGCCTTTGAAGTTACCTTCTATGGTTAAGGGTTGGTTTAATCCAACTATCAGCCCTGAAATATTAATAATGCGTTATATTGCCACCAGCAAAGATAAATATTTCACTTTGCTGGTGAAGCAATTTAATCAGCCAATTTATCATTATCTATTGAGCCAGTCTGATAAAGAGACTGCTGAAGATATTATTCAGTCGATGTGGTTAAAGGTGATGAACATTAAAGCGAGCCATCCAGCACACAGTAATGTTAAAAGCTGGTTGTTCACCATTGCTAGAAATACCTTAATTGATGAATTAAGAAGGCAAAACCGTTGGCAAACACAATCCCTTGATGAGCAGGGTGCGGCCACAGATATACAACTATTGTCGCAGACCAATAATAACTCACTGGAGCAACAATTTGAGTATATTGATAGATTAGCCCTTTTTAATCGAGCAATTACCTTATTGCCTTTTTACCAGCGAGAGGCTTTTATTTTTCAACAAGAAGGCTTTTCACTTGAACAAATTGCCGAATTAACCGGTGAAAGCTTTGAAACGATTAAAAGCCGTTTACGTTATGCCAGAACTTATATTAAAAATTTATTGGAAGATAAATCATGAAACACCCATCCTGTGATGAAGAAATCGCCTCACTTTATCAACAAAGAAAGCAACAAGTCATCGCACCAGAAATTCACTTGTCAGCTTTGCAAAAAAGTAAAAAATCGCGATATACCCTAATGCAGTTATTGAGCCTATTATTTTTAGGAGCTGTGGCTTCATTTAGTATTTTAGCCGTGATAAGTCATTTTTCTAAGCAAGCGAACCTCCAAACAGCGCCAAAATCGCCAATAGAGCTGAGTGTCGTTGAATATCAAGAAATAACCCCAGAAGATGAATTTATTGCGGTTGTTATACCGCCATTAGCACCCAAACAACCCTATGTTGTTCCTGCTCAATCTGAGAATGAAGTTGCTCTTGGAGCTAATAATCGACCGGAGACGTTAATTGTTTCACTGCCTATTGATGTTGTCACTGTTTCAGTGACCGCCGATATTAAACCACCCACGTTATCTTTGGTGCCACTCTATCAAGAGCAACCAAAATATTCGGTTGACGCAATTAGAGCCCAACAATCAGGTACCGTAAAGCTGGCTTATAGTATTTCGCCACAAGGTGAAGTTTTAAATATTAGCACTGTCGAGTCGAGTGTTAATCGCGAGCTTAATATCTCTGCTAGAAAAGCGTTATCAAAATGGCGTTATCGTCGAGGAATATACAGTGAAGAGGGCTATGAAATTATTTTTGATTTCACGCTGAAATAAATAAATAATTTATTTAAATTAATTTGAACTTATCAGGCAATAGGGGCTCTTATTATACGAGAGTTTATTTCCCTTAGTGTTTATGTTTTTATAAAGCGTTTCTTGGTTTCAAGAAACGCCTTTTTTTTGCCTTTTTTTCAGTGCTATTACTTATTTTCCAAACGATTGTAATCTAATAAACCAAACTCAATACCTTGATCATTGTTTAGTTGCTGATGTAGTTTGTCGGAAAACGTCCAAAAGTCTGTATTGGTACGTCTGACCGCATAACGACTTTTCAAATTAAAGTAATCATCTTTTGTTTTCATATTTTCTATAGCAACAATAAATTCAGCCACTTCTTGCTGACTAATATTAAAAAACGCTTTCGGGTAAGTCCCTATGGCGCCTCTGGCTACGGTGAGCGTATCTTCTGCTTGTAGCCGACGCTTTTTCTCTGCAAACAAATGCGCTACATTACTATGGGCAGAATTTCTCAACAGGGTAAATACCTGACTTGTGTTGCTATCATTTACGACAACAAAGCTGACTTCTGGTAGTAAAGAAACACTTTCACCAGTTAAATTTTCCAGGCGTTTGAATTTATAGTCATTAATTGACGACGTTAATTGATGACTATTATTATGTGTTGTTGCGGTATGCTCCTTGAGCAGTTGGTATAACTCTGCTTGGGGTTGGTCAGTTTGGTATTCAATCCCCGAATCGGGCAGATCAGCAAAGTTAGCTAAAAAATTATAGTCATTAACATCTGAGCTCGTCTCGCGATACCATAGGTCGTGGGTCTCTTTTCGAACTTTCTGGGGCAATAACATTAAAAAAGCTGATTCACCCTCCATACGTAAAAAGTCCATATATAAACGGGTTTTTAATTGGTGACCAACATCGCCATAAACATCAAATCCAGCCACTAATAAGTAATGGATGCGCTCAAGTAGTGGATAACCAATCACCCAAGCAGATTTGGGGGGCTTGCCAACAAAACCTTTAACCACTGAAGCACTGTCAAAATGCCGGAAAATAGTCAGTGCAGCGTTAGGATTATTTTCACCACTCCAAATTAAATCAAGGTCAATATTGCCAGCTCGCAGATCAAGGCTTTCAATAAAGGCTTTTTTCGCTGAGACATATTCTTTTTGTCGACTGGCATATTCGCGCCAATCTAGAATTGATAATACGCTGCTGCTGGTTGCTGCTGGAAATTGTAAGAGTTTGCTGTGTTCAACTAAAAACTTGTTAATACCAAACATATCAATATTCTCTGGGTTCTCAAAAGCCACCCAGAATTGGTCTTCAATAACATTCAGGGCAATTTGACCTCTGCAAACCGGTCCTTTAATGAAATTCATAATTGAAAATTGCGCTTCATCAAGCAAAAAACGATAACGAGATTCAAGAGGCAATGCCTGAAAGGTAATAAAAGGGTTTGATGCATATTTTAGTTTATAGCCAGGGAGTTCCTCTACCGTGTAATCGGGGCTAAAAAACAGCGCTTTATAGCGAGTAAGTTTCGCTAAATCAAAACGGTAAGGCATATGACGTTTTGCTAAAACGGTGGCTTGTTTTTTCTGTAAACGGTAATAAACGCGCTCAACGTTAGGGTCTTCAAATGGGCGACGAGTGGTAATAATTTGCACCGCTTGTGTGGGGGGGGTTTTTGAACGAACGATATTAAAAAAGCTTTGCTGGCTAGCGTCAAAATATAAATTGGCTAAATATAAGTGTTCGTAAAGATATCGGCCAACGAGCTGTTCTTTTTTAGAGTCGCCATTTAAAAAAGTCTCCCATTTTTCAACCATAACAAGCTCAGTCGCACTTGGTGCAGTAGGCGCAGGCATTTTTGCACCTTCAGCTAACCATAGCGTTAATTGTTGGTATTCATCATCAGGTAAATTAGGTAAAGCGTAAGGCATGCCACCTAAAGGGTTATTTTCTTGATAATGTTTGAATTCATCTATGGTCGGGCATTCTTGCTGGCGGTTTAGACTAACATCAAATGCTTTCGATAAAATCACCTCGTCAGGTAATGGATTATTACGCTTTAGCTGCAGCATTTGATACATCAAGCTGCTGGCTAAGTTGGCTTGTGGTGATTGCTGGCGTTCATTTAAAACGGGATAAAACTCTTCACTACGCCATTGGTCAATTGTTTTAGGATTACCTTGGATATTAGTTACCGGGATCGCTTGTAAACGGGCACCATCATAAACGACAGTTTTATTAGCGCCTCGTTCAATACCGGCAACAGATTCCATTTTTAATTGGCAAGGTGCATCGTAACAGCCATGACAAACAATACAGCGATTTTCTAAAATTGGTCGCACTTGATTATGAAACAGCTCGCTTTGTTGTGGCGTTATAGTCGTAACATTGCTGCGATGAATTGGGTTTGAAAAGCCATAACGGTCATCAAGCTCAATATAAGTGATCGTTGCACAACCTGAAATAAAGATGAAAAGTAGTAATAATTTAAAAAAACGCATTAAAATCCTAAAGCATAAAACGTGCAGACAATCGCTGCTTAAGCCAACAATTTTAATATAAATAGCCGACAAGGTTAAGTGCTTTTTTATTAGGGCACTTTTATGCATTAACAAAGCACGATGAATAATGCGCTATTTGTAGCCGTTTTATTTATGAGGAGGTGAACCCTATCTGTGGTTTATATCGGTAATAATAAGCAGATAATTACTGGGTTTGGGATAAAGCGGCCCATTTATCTATATTGCTTGTTTTTTAGATGATAATAATGACAAGTTATTGATAGAATCTATAACGATTGCCAAGACTCAAGGCGAATGTTGTGTCTTATAAAAACAAACCAAAGGGTGGATTATATGTATTTAGGTCAGTGCTTGTGTGGCACGATAAACCTTAAAATTAGTGGGGCAATAAGTGATATTATTCACTGTCATTGTTCATTATGTCGAAAGAATAGTGGGTCGGCTTTTGCTACCAACGGTTTTATTAATACCGCTGATTTTGAGATCACTTCAGGTGAAGTATTTTTAACAACCTTTGCCTTCAAGCCCGGTAGAAACCGTCACTTTTGTTCAAAATGTGGTTCGCCTGTTTTTAGTTCAAATGAGCAAGACCCAACAAGGCTGAGACTTCGTTTAGGTATAGTTGATTCTGATATTTCAGAAAGACCTATTTCGCATAACTTTGCTACCTCAAAAGCAAACTGGGAAGATCTTGATGAAAACCTTCCAAGATACGATGCTTTTGAACCTAGCCGAAAATAATCTCTATTTTGAAGGTTAAGTCCATCGCTAAATCATAATTGTGCAGTGTGATAAAATTTTCATATCACACTGCCTTCTCAATAATAACGTTTAGCATTAACGTTTTAGCAATGATGTTGTATCCCAAATCGCAACTTTTCCATCCGCGCCTGAACTGATCAACACTTTACTGTCAGACGATAGATTTACATTACCAACATCGTTTTTATGGCCATTAAGTCTTTGTATTACATTCCCTGTTTTAACATCCCAAATTCGAACGGTAATGTCATTTTCATCAGTCTCGTATGCCCATTGATATTGAAGAAATTCACTGAACATGCCTTTGTCGCGACCACCGCTTACTAAAAAGGAGTCATCATGACTAAATGTTAAGTCGTAGATAGAATATGAATCGTCTTCTAATGTATTGAGTACTTGCCAATTAGTGGTATCCCATATTTTTATCGTATAGTCATCGCCGCCGGAAGCTAGAAGCTTACCGTTGTGACTAAAGGCTAAATCTAAAACCGCTTGGTTATGTTCTTTTAATGCTCTTACATGCTCACCAGTGAACGCATTCCACACATTAATAATGTTATCTTCGCCACCGGTTAACAGAGATTTACTATCAGGAGTGAAGGCCACGCCCCATACATCGCCTTCGTGTGCCGATAAGGTTTTTGATTCACCAGACGTTAAGTTCCAAAGACGGGCGGTATCGTCAGCGCTTACACTGGCTAAGCTTTTTCCATCGGGGCTGAAGGCTAATTTAACGACCATGCCCTGATGACCAGAAAATGTATTAAGTAACGCTCCGCTGGAAACTTGCCAAATCCTTACGTTATTATCATAGCTGCCAGTAGCGAGGATTTTGCCGTCATGACTAAATTTAACGCTAGGCACTCCTTCTGGGTGTTTAAGCGATTGTAATACTTTGCCGGTATATCTATTCCAAATTTCAACGTTAGGTCCTGAACTTCCTGTGGCAATAAGTTCGTTATTTGGGTGTAAATCAGTTTTACAAATACTGTTTTTATGAACAACGCACTTGGTGTATTCTTTAACGCTTTGACTCGTTAAATCTTTAGCTGTGGTGTTGTTACTGCATCCAACTATCAGTGTTATTCCAACGATAAATATCGTTATTTTTTTTAAAGTTGTTGTCATAATTATTCTGAAGCTATTTCACTAAATTACTATCTAACCAACTCACCATATAACTGGCTAGTTGCGTATCACTGTCAAGTAAAGGGTAACCATGTGCAGACCCTTTATAAGCAATAAATTTACTATTCATGCTTTCAGACGCCGTAAATAATTTTTGCGCACTAAGGTAAGTGCCGGTATCTATTTCTGAAGCGATGATCAGAGTAGGTTTGTCCGCTAGCATCTTTTTATAGCGCGTAATGTTTTCATCAGACTGACCTGATGAGAAAAAACCAATGAGATTTACAGGATTATTTTCTGCTAAAATAATGGCTTGAGAGCCACCACAACTTGCGCCAACTACACCGACTATACCTTTGTCTGACATTTTACTTTTCAAATGAACATAAGCGAGTTGAACATCACTAGGCCAATGTTTAGACACCTTTTGCCAAGCGGCACTTCGTGATTCTCTTGGTAATGCTTGAACCTTTTCAACACTAAATTCATCGTTAGCACTGTCACCAAAGCCTCTGAAGTCTAAACTCAAGGCATGAATGCCCTTGTCTGATAATTGCTGGCCGATGTCGTTATACATGGTTCTATTATAATTACATTGGTGCAATAACAATACCGCGCGATCACTGGTTTTATTACTCGGGTAATAACTCGCTTTTAATTCAAAGCCTTGGTCGGTGGTTAACGTAAGGTCAGTTGCCTGACTTGATGCGGTAACTGCAAATAACGCGGCAGATATTATTTTTATAAAAGCGTTCATCAATTTTCCTGTTGTTTTGGCTGGCCCGCTAATTAATCGGTTTACTCTAAACTAACCAATAGATGAGTTTATTAAAACAGCAAAGCGTTAAATTGTCGAAAAATTAGGCTTATATAATGTAAGAGGTTGTGTTTTAAATATTAGAACGTTTATGTATTGCTATACCAATCAGCCAAATCTTGCTGGGTATCGATATCTTTTTCGGTATGAGGAAGGTTTACTGTTTGAAGGTTTTCTTTATTAGTATATAAAACGGACTTAGCGCCTTTATCACCCTTTAAGAGCATTAAGTCGGTAAAATAAACTGAGGGGAAAATAGCTGGTGGCATGAATTCTTGCCCTGCTTTTGCACAAACTAACGTGTTTGGTAACACTAAAGACTGTTTTATTAATGCGATATAGTCATCTGCAGTTAAAGCAACTTGATCAGCCAATGCTATCAAAATATGGCTGATGCTACTTTCATCATCCTGTGCATCATTTAGCATGTGTTCAACAGACTGTGCAATAGTATGCCCTAAGCCTAAATGTGCGGCTTCGCAATAATATAAGAGGTCGGGGTCGTCTAATAATTCGCTTATTTTTTGATGATAACGCCCTGTGGCGACACGAATATTTTTGTTACTGATATTCAGTGTCTTAAGTGCTAAAAACAGTTGTTGTAAAGCATGCTCGAGTAAAGTTATTGACGTTTCTTGTCGCTGTACTTTTGCGAGTACCTTGATACCGTTAAAGCGTTCACTTTTACCTGCCGCCAGTAGCACTATTTTCAAGTTATAATCGGGGCGTTTCATGGTGTTATTGTTCGATGGCGACGACTAAAGTACATGGCTAATCGACTGAGCACTTTTGTTAAATAGGCTGGCATGGCACTCGGCAAGTATCGATAAGGCTATGCTCTCAGGCAAGGTTCCACCGATTTCAAGACCCGCAGGGCCGGCGAATGTAAACGATAAAGATTGCTCGACAACTTCAGCCTGAGTAATAACTTGCTGTTTTCTATTATTTGGACCAAGCAAAGCTAAATATTGAATATTGGTGTTAGCTAAAGCCTTTAACGCCGCGGCATCAATCGAGACATTATGGCTCATCAATATGGCGGCGTTAACATCTTTTTCTGCAGCAAAGGTGGTCAGTACTTCGGCTTCGCCTTTTATAATATGGCTAACATTTGAAAAATATTCTTTTCGAGCATTGGCGGGACGTGGATCCCACAACGATACTTTCCAACCTAACTGTTCAGCCATATTGACCAGCGGACGTGCGTCAATACCTCCGCCAACAACAAGCAGATGAGGTTCGGGTACAATCGGGGTTGCTAACCAGTTTGTTTTGTCATCGTTATTTAAGGGGGAGGGAATTAATGTCGCTGTTGCCGCTATATTCGTGACTTTTTTCGCTTCGAAATAAGCTTGCGCATCATTTCCTTGCTCGACAATACTTTGATAAAGGTAGCCAGAAATACGATGCTTAAGTGCGTCGTAAACTTGCGCCAATGATAAATAGTCATTAGCGGCATGGACTTGCTGCAACATTATATAAATCGTGCCGCCACAACCAATACCCAGATGAAAAGATAAATCATCTTCGTCAGTTCCATCATAGCAAACCAACATTGACTTGTTTGTTTGCATAACTTTTCTGGCATTAACACCGATATCTGACTCTAAACAGCCACCACTTAGCATACCTAATTGATCACCTTGGCTACTAAATAACATCATAGCTCCGGGTTTTCGGTAACACGGGCCTTCGGTCTGGTAAATAGTAGCAAGTACCCAATCAGCGTTATCTCGATGCGGGTACCATTGCGCTAATAAGTGCGATAAATGATTGCTCATAGGAAAAAGTCCTTGCTGAGCAATACGTGTTGTTGCTCGAAATTGCTACAACAATATAAAAAAATTAACAATAAAACGTTCATTTAATCCTTACACTGACATCGGTTTAAAAGGTAAATCTCTATAGCGCTTACCTGAAGCGGCAAAGACAGCATTGCTTAATGCGGGTGCAAAAGGAGCAACACCGGGTTCGCCTAATCCTGTTGGGCTTTCATCTGAATCAGGAATATGAACCCTAACATTTGGCATATCGGTAATACGCATAACGGGGTAATCATGAAAATTTGAATTAACCACGGCACCTTCTCTAAAGGTTATCTCGGTGCTTAATGCTAATGACATGCCCATAACAACGGCGCCTTCCATTTGCGCTGTTGCGCCATCAAGGTTAAGTACTTGGCCACAATCTATCGCACAGTCTACATTTAATACTTTAATATCATCACCGTTGACTTCAACATGTACTGCCATGGCAACAAAGCTTTGAAAACTATAGTGCACCGCTAAACCAATAGCTTGGCCTTTTGGTAGTGATTTACGGTTCTCCCAGCCTGATTTCTCAGCAGCAATGGCGAGAATATCTTTAGCTCGTTTGACGTTTGCTTGCTGTTCTTTATTTTTATTGTTATCAAAAAGTTGATTAACAAAAGACAAAGGATCTTTATTTGCTTTGTACGCTAATTCGTCGGCAAAGGTACTAAAAGCAAAACCATAGAAAATAGCATAAACTGCCCGGTACCAACCAATACGCGTATGAGCTTTGGCATCGCCTGATTCGACACGACAATTCTCAATACCAAATAAATGATTAGTAATATCTTCTAAACTATTCGCCGGTGTTCTAACTAACGAAGGGTCAAATAAGGTTGATATTGACGGAAAGGCGGCGCGATGTAACCAACCGGTCACGTTTCCTTGGTCGTCCATAGATGCTTCAATGTGTTGGGCATTTATCGAGTGATAATAGCCCGTACGCATATCTTCTTCGCGGGTCCACGTTAGCTGAATTGGCACACCAGTCTTTTCTGAAATAACAGCGGCTTCATGAACGTAGTCACACTTAAATTTACGACCAAAAGCACCACCGGCCATTGCTACATGCACCACGATATCTTTTGGCTCGCGTGTTAAGTATTGCCCTAATACTTTTTGAATATCGGCAGGGCTTTGTGTTGACGCCCATACTTCACAGGAGTCTTTTTGCACCCATACGACACTCGCATTAGGCTCCATCGGTGCATGTGAAAGATGTCCTCCGGTATAAGTGGCTGACATTTTATGTTTTGCTGCGCCAAACGCTTTTTCAATATCACCACGTTCAGCGGCTAACGTTGCTGGTTTTTCAACATTTTTAACCAGTTGCTGTTTATATTCTTTGGTGTCGTAAATAGCATTTTCGCCTAAATCCCAAGTTATTTTTAACTTTTTCACCGCTTGTTGTGCCGTCCAGCTATTGTCAGCCACTACGGCAACACCGCCAATAGAACCAAACGGGATGTTAAAACGTGGAATTTCGATAACGTCAATAACACCTTTCATTTTCAAAGCCTCGGTTTTATCAAGGCTTTTTAAGGCGCCGCCTAAAACAGGACAATGGATCATGGCCGCATATTTTAAGCCGGGTAGTTTAGTATCGACACCATAAATACGTTTACCGACCACCACTGCTGCCTGATCATGACGAGGTAATTCTTTACCTATGTAATTAAAATCACTTTTCTTTTTAAGCACAGGTTTTTCAGGTATCGGCATATTGGCAGCAATACTTGCTAATTCACCATAAGCGAGTTTTTGTTGATTAGTTTTATTAATAACAAAATGTGCTTGAGCAAAGCAGTTTTCAGGAGAGGTTTTCCACACTTTTGCTGCTGCGGCAATTAACATCGCTTTTGCTGTCGCTCCAGCTTCACGCATAGGCTGGTACATTACGCGGATACTCGCTGAGCCACCTGTTGCTTGCGGACCATATTTTTCGTCGGCGTCACCTTGCTTTACCGTAACACGCTGCCAATCAGCTTCCATTTCATCAGCGACAGCAGAAGGCAGGGCAGTACTAATACCTTGGCCCATTTCGCAGCGGCCACAATAGATAATAGTATCGCCATTTTCAGCCAGGTGAATAAAAGCGTTAAGTCCATCACCACTGTCTTTGATAATGCCCTTTTCTGCTAAGGCATTCATCGGTAAAGCAACACTTATCACTAAACCTCCGGTGGCTAGACCGGCTGTTTTTAAAAAATTACGACGGCTTACGTTTGAAATGGTCATACTAAACCTCCTTACTTAACGTGTCAGCAGCTTCAACGATGGCTTTTTTAATGCGTTGGTAGGTACCGCAACGACAAATATTACCTTGCATTGCCGTATCAATTTCAGCTTCAGTGGGGGAAGCATTAACCGCTAATAAGCTCGCCGCATTCATAATTTGTCCGGCCTGACAATATCCACATTGGGGAACATTATTATTTAACCAAGCTTTTTGTAACGGGTGGTCACCCTTTTCGGATAGTCCTTCAATGGTGGTAATTTTTTTATCAACCAAGGTACTTACTGGAGTAATACATGAACGTATGGCTTGGCCATCAACGTGAACGGTACAAGCACCACACAAACCACTACCACAGCCAAATTTGGTGCCAGTGAACTCCAAGTTGTCTCGAAGAAACCATAAAAGTGGCATATCACCATCTACCGTAATTTCATGGGCTTTTCCGTTGATTATCATCGACTGTTTCATAAGTACTATCCTATTTTTGTGTGATCCTAGATTAGCTTGATATGGCCTATTACACAAAAGTAAAATCGGCAAACAATCAAATATCTACGACCAAAGACAGATTGTGTTGTTATCAGCGCTAAAAGTCAGATTTTCACATAATTATTGTCTATGATTTATTGAAAACCTGTCTATAGTTAGTGCAATATTGAAACAAAACTCTAGGGCTCACATGTATAGCAAGGAAAAACTTATACTGTTGTTATTCATTATTTTTAACCTACTGACGTTTACTTCCTCACAAGCGCAGACCCTTCGTAATGACGAACCGATAAAAATTGTCTTAAACGATTGGACAAGTCAGTTGGTGTTATCTCATATTACAGCAGAATTATTTGAGGGCATGGGCTACTCTGTTATTTTTTCAAAAAAAACCACAGGTGCTCAATGGGGGGCACTGCAACGTGGTTTAGCACATGTACAAATGGAAGTGTGGCAAGGCACCATGGAGAAAATGTATACCCGCATGATAGATGAAGGTGGCATTATCGATGCAGGTTCTCATGATGCGAAAACGCGTGAAGAATGGTGGTTCCCTGACTATGTGCTAGACCTCTGTCCGGGCTTACCCTCTTGGCGAGCGTTAAATAGTTGTGCGCACTTATTTGAAACTAAAGAAACCTCACCGAGGGGACGCTATCTTGGAGGACCTTGGGAGAAACCCGATGGAGCGAAAATAAGAGCACTAGACCTTAAATTTAAAGTAGTTACTGCTAACAATAGTGATGAGCTTTGGGAAATACTCGATAAAGCGATACGTAATAAGCAACCCATAGTGTTATTTAATTGGACACCTAATTGGATTGAAGCAAAATATAAAGGTCAATTTGTTGAGTTTCCACGCTACCACTCTGACTGTGAAACAAAACCTGAATGGGGCGAAAATAAGAATTTTTTGCACGATTGCGGAAATCCTACCGATGGTTGGTTAAAAAAAGTCGCTTGGCATGAAATGCCAATAAAATGGCCGTGCGCATTCGAAACACTCACTAAAATTAACTTTAGTAACGCAATGTTAGCTAAGTTGGCGTACGAAGTAGATGTAAACAAATCGACCTATCAAGAAGCCGCAACACAATGGTTGGCAGACAATCAACAGCTTTGGCAGTCTTGGATTTCACCATCGTGCCAAATAACAAATAAAATAACAGGTTAATTCGAGTGAAAAAAAATAAAATTTCAATTAATCATTCCATTGGTTTTACTCTACTACGTGGTGTTTTTTCTATTTATATTATTGTCGCGATTGTTGTTACTTTGACACATATGACAATAGAATATTTCAATGTTAAACAAATGATTAAAAATGATCTCGTGCTTTATCAATCCACTTACGAACAGCCTTTATCTGATGCTCTGTGGGATCTTGACGAAGACCGCATAAACACCATCATCGATGGCGTTATTAAACTGCCTTCGATAACATCGGTGCAGATATTTGATACAAACAATAATATTATTGCTCAACGAACAAGTGACGTTCATCTTGCTTCTAACGAAATCATTGCGGTTGATTTTTTAATCGATCATTATTTTGATATTGAATATCGTCGTGAAGACGAAAATTCATTAGTGGGTGTTGGCGTATTCTATTCAGATAGAGATGTCATACTGAGTAAGTTAAGTACCGGCTTTACGCTAATTATTATTAACTCAATTATTAAAACGCTGGCGCTTTGGGGGATATTTCTTTGGCTAGTAAGACCCATGTTAATTAAACCCCTTGAAGAATTTAGCCATGCCGTAGAAAAATTAAATGTTGATGATTTAGACGACTTCAAGTTAAAAATAGACTCTCCTAAACGAAATGAATTACATGTACTTGCCGATAGTTTTAATCATATGGCTTTACGCCTTAACTGTTCCCTTCAAGAGATAAAAGCAAGTGCCTTTGCACTTAATCATGCAAATAATTACCTAGAACAATTACTGTTAAGTGCCCAAGAAATGATGCAGGTAAATGACAAAGAAGCGTTATTTAAGCAGTATGTACAGTTCTTACACAAAGGTGTCGACACCTTGCAATCTAGTCAGTTAACGATTACTTATTTGAATCGGATCACTAAAAGTGCCAATGAATTTACTCATGTAAATTATCAATTAAGCGCTGAAGTGGTGAAAGGCCATTCATTACTTCATTTTATTAAATGTAGTGAAGATACGACTAATCAACTGCCAGTAAAATATCAAGCGTTAGCAGCAAAGGCCTTTATGGTGAAAAATGAGATGTCGTCTGAGCTCGTTGTCCCCTTAATGTCAAAAAACCAGGTATTGGGTGTCATCACACTAGGCTTATTAAAAGAAACCCCACTATCTTTGGCTGATCACTCATATATAGAAACCTTGACTCAACTTTTGGTGCTAATTTTTACTCAGCTTGATAATCAACAATATTTGGAATTTCAAGTAAAAAAACGTACCTTGGAACTTGAACGTTCATATAAAGAAATTGAACAAAAAGCGTCAGAATTAGAAAGGGTAAGTAATTATAAATCACAGTTTCTAGCAAACATGAGTCACGAAATACGTACTCCAATGAATGGTATCTTTGGCTCGCTGCAGATTTTACAAAACTCTGTCGACAATGAAGAATCACATGAGATTATTTTAACCGGATTGTCATCTTGTAAAAGCTTGTTAACCATTTTGAATGATATTTTGGATTTTTCTAAAATTGAGGCAGGCAAAGTAGAGTTTGAGGCCAATTCTTTTGATTTAAAGGAACTGCTTAACAATCTTTATAATGAATTTAAACCGATAGCGGTCGAAAATTCAATCACATTAGCATTGAATTTTGATGATCATTTTCATCAATATTGGCTAGGTGATGTAACGAGAGTAAAGCAGGTCTTGATTAATATTATCTCTAATGCACTTAAGTTTACTCATCAAGGTAGCGTAAATATTAATATTAGTGGCTCACAAGAAGTCGTTATTAAGGTGATCGACACGGGCATAGGCATGTCTGAATATGCATTGAACAGTATTTTTGACCGTTTTGAACAAGCGGATAAGTCGACGACCAGGAAATACGGTGGCACCGGTTTAGGTGTTAATATCGCTTTGAATTTAGCTAAAATGATGGGGGGTAATATAGAGGTACAAAGCAAGCTAGGTGAAGGGAGTTGTTTCGTTATTTCTTTACCTTTGACTCGAACAAATAAACAGAAAATATTGAAAGAAAAAGCACTTTTGGCGACACCGAAATTAAAAAACATCACTATTTTACTTGCTGAGGATACTGCCATTAATCGCACCATATTTAATAAGTTAATGGCGCCAACCAGTGCCAATATATTGATGGCGAAAAACGGCGCTGAATGTATCGAGCTGTTTAAAACTCATCATCCTAAGGTTATCTTTATGGATATTCAAATGCCGGTAATGGATGGTGTTGAAGCCTGTAAAATTATTAGAGCAAGCTCTAATATTCCGATCGTTGCGATAACGGCAAATGTTATGAGTGAAGATGTTGAGTTATACAAAGAGATAGGCTTTGATCGCGTGCTAAGTAAACCTGTACAACTACAAGAGCTTTACGAGGCTTGTACTAAATACATTGTATGATGGGCATATTTCGATTTTAAGTGATGTTGAGCAGGCGCGATAATCCTTTGATTATCTTGTGATAAAACAGCAAATTTAAAATTTTGGAAAAATTTGATTTCTGCCAGCATTTTTCGCTTGGTAAAGCTGCTTATCTGCACAGTTGATCATTTCATCAATGGTTTGGTTGTCTTTGAATTGCTCAATGCCCATACTCATCCTGACATTAATATCATGGCCTTCATAATGAACAATATGGTGTTGGAGTTTTTCTTGGATTTTTTCTGCTAAAACATGGGCACTTTTGGCTTGGGTTTGCGGTAAAATAAATAAAAACTCTTCTCCACCCCAACGAGCAATACAGTCTTGCTCCCTCATACCATTGGTAAATATTTTTGCCAACTCAATTAATACTGCATCACCCGCATTATGACCGTACTTATCATTAATTTTTTTAAAGTGGTCAATGTCACATAAAATAATAGATAAAGATTCTTTACTGCGAATGACACGTGCTTGTTCTCGTTTTAACAGAGTAAGCGCAGCACGGCGATTAGATAATTGGGTTAGGGGATCTAAATGCGCCAAGCGTTGATATTTTTCACTTAATTTTAAGGTGTGCTGATAAGATTGATCTCTTGAATATTCATATAGAGCAGAAAGAAAAGTCACGGTTAAAAAAGAGTATAACAAGCGTAATTTAAATTCAGTGCTGTAGGCAGTATGAGGAATGATTTCCGTAGGTATACTCATGATTGCAATAGATATTATTACAAAGAACATAATCTCTATCAGGCCACGTTTTAGGCCATGAACAAATACTGAGACAGGAGCAACAATAAATATCCATAGTGGACCTGTATTCTCAACGCCACCAGTATATATAAGGTAAAACATTAATATATATAAAGAATATAGAATGATTGCAGAACTTAATTTAACATTGTTAAATTTTTTGTGTGCATAATAGCCGATGAAATAAATCAAGCTGGCAATGAATAACGATATCGCTAAAACAAAGTTTTTGTTAAAAAGACCAACAATTCCCATAACAGCCGTTATCGACATACCTACTAATGCAAATAATGAAATGACATGAGGTTGATGAAATTTTTCGTTATCAAAGTGGTTCATTTTAGCTTATTCTCACAAAATCCTTTTTAGCGAAGGTGTTATTTCGCTGTTTATTTGTTCACTATAACAGTTTGTATAATGGTTTTAAATATTTACTAATGTCTTAATAACAACCGTTTATTCGATGTTTAATACTTTTTTTAATGGTGCTAAGTAAGGTTCAAAGTGACGCCATTGCTCGGTAGCACTTTTATAAATCGGCTGACGGACTTGCTCAGAGCTTGGCGTTTTAATGGTGCGTTTGGTTTTATGAAAATCAACACAAGATTGTTCAAAGCTTAAGCCACAAAAATCAAGTATTCTTCTGACCTGCTTTTCTAAGTCATCAACAACATCTTCGTGATTAACCGTTAAAACAAATCCCGGCAGTACTTGCTGCCAATGAGCCATTAATTTCAGATAAGCCAGGTAGTAACGGCCAATGTCTTCAAGGCGGTAACTAAAATCTTGTCCTTCGGCAAATAATTGCTTAAAACCACTAAAGCAACAAGCCATTGGTTGGCGTCTTGCATCAATAATTTTCGCGTTTGGCAGTATTAATTTAATCAAACCTATGTGTAAAAAATTGTTAGGCATTTTATCAATAAAAAGAGGGGCCTGTTCACGATAGACTCGTGTTTCATCAATAAATTGTTGACCGAAGCGTTTAAAATATGTCGGATTAATTTCAGCTAAATTTTTGGGGTATTGGCTTTCTTTATGACTTTCCTGATCATTTTTATTATTCTCGCGCCCGCGTAACCTCGACGCTAAGCCTAAAATGTTGTGCAGTTCCATCGTGCCATCAACTTGACTGTGTGAAGCCAATATTTGTTCAAGCAGGGTTGAACCTGCACGGGGTAAACCAACAATAAAAATAGGATCAGGTGAGTTAAGGCCTAAATTGCGACGAACTTCAAATAACTCGTGGGTACAGTATTTTATTTGTTCAGCGACTTGTTGTTCTATTTTATTAATGTCAAAGCCATTGCTAGCATGCTGTAATTCATTACCTTGCTGATAAGCTTCAAAGGCTTGCTGATAGTCTTCTCTGTCTTCAAAGGCTTTACCGGTAGCAAAATGTAATTGCACTTTGTCGGTTATCGCCAAATTCTCATCCGTACGCTGGTGTTGCATTTTGGTGATTTCTTCATCACTAAAGCGGTAGGTTTTCGTATTGGCTAAACTCCAAAATGCATCACCGTAGCTGGGGTTTAATTGATAAGCTTTTTGGTAAGCAGCAACCGCTTTTTTGATATCGCCTTGAGCTTTTAGCGCATGACCAAGTTGTAAATAGAAACCGGGGATCTTGCTATCTTGTCTGATGGCTTGCTCAAACAAAGTTATAGCTTGTTCTATTTTACCTAAGCCGGTCAACGTATTGGCTTTGGCGATCTTATAGCTAAGATTGTCTGGTTGTGTCAGTAGTAATGTTTCAACCTGCTGCTCTGCGGCTTTATATTTTCCTAAACGGATAAGAAGGTTTAGATATTGAGAGCGTGCATGAATATGATCAGGGGCTAATTCAAGGGCGCTAGCCAGCAAAAATTCAGCATCGTCATAAACTTTTAGCTCCATACCTATTTCAGCAAGTAGGCACATGCCATCGACATGACGTTTGTTGTTCTGTAAAAAATGTCGACAAATTTGCTCAGCCTTTAATAATTTCCCTTCATACATTAATTCGGTAACCGCCAGTAATGCCGGCGGTAATTTTTTCAATTTTTCGAGATGGTTAGCTGCCTTTTGCACTTGTTCTTGTTGGCTGTCTTGTCGATAAAGTTGAATTAGCTCATGCCAACTACCCACTAAACTTGGATTAAGTTGTACGGCCTTTTCAAAGGATAATTTAGCTTGCTTAACTTTGTTCAAGGCTAAATACGTATAACCTTGTTCTTGATTTGCTCGGCTGTGCAGGGCATCAAGTTTAAGTAACGCGTTAATACTGGTGAGTGCTTGGGTAAATTCTTTGCTATAGCGCTGGGCAATAGCCATTAAATACCATAATTCAATGTGGTCTTGCTGTTCGGTGACTTGTTGTTGCAGTGCTTTACTTTGTGCAATCGCTTCGCTAAATTTTGCCGTTTGGATTAAGGTTTGAATCGATTTTAAGTGTGTTTCAATCGGGGGGACAGTTGTGTTGTTCAACGATTTTGCTCCAAGGCAGTTTAACAAGTGGTCTTGCTCTGATGAGATACTCTATCAATAAAAAGCCGCTTGATACAAAGTTCAAGCGGCTTTATTTAGTTTTTAGTTAAAAGTTAATTAACATTAACGCTTAATAAAAATCATACGAGAATCTAAAACCTACAGTACGAGGTCTGTTAGAAACAACTTTTGGCGTATATTGTTGTGTATCTACGTATAGAATGGCACTTTTATCAGTTAAGTTATCGATAAAAAATTCTGCTTTCCATTCGTCGTTAGTCACACCAAAGCTTAAGTTGGCCAAAACGTAACTATCTTGAATGTAACGACCACCGGCAAAGGTTTCTCCGTTACTACTTTGATAGTTAACACCTTTATAGACATCAGCTTCTTTTTGAATACTTAAACCTGAACCTGTGCCATAAACTAAATTAGTCGCATCTTCGACCATGTAAGCATCCATTGCCATACCCGCAAGCCTTTCGCCGGTATAACTGATTGAACCGTTAATATAACCGGTTAAATCGCCAGAGATATTATAGTAATATTCTGCTTGTAGGTTGCCTGAAAATTTAGCTGAATAAGGTAATCTACTACCAACACTTGGTGCAATGCCATCAAGTACGTCATTAACTGATGTTAATTCAGTATCAATTAAGCTGAACGCGCCCGAGATAACTAAGTTGTCAGTCACTACCCAGCTAAAATCACCATCAATACCTTTGATCTCTGCATCACCTACGTTATCAGTAAATACTAAGAAACTGATATTGGTTGGGTCATAGCGTGAGGTCTGTAGATCAGATATTTTTGAATAATAAGCTGTGGCATTAAAGCGTAATGATTGGTCAAACAAGGTTGATTTAAAACCAACTTCAATGTTATCTAAGCTATCGGTAGTTGAGTATACCGGTATACGGAAGCCTTCAAAAGCGCCTTCTTGGTTTGCAGCAGAACCACCACCTACACGGTTAGTAACCGGCGGTCTAAAACCTTCTGAATATGAGGCAAAGACCATCACATCGTCCGTTACTTTCCAATCAACAGAGGCTTTGATAATCGTATCATCTACGGTTAATTTACCACTATTATCAAGTAAACTTGTGTCTAACTGACCGCTAGCAATAGCCTCTTTAATGGCCGTTGCTTCTTCTTCACCAAAAAATTCGTTTAAGGCAGCGTCACTTCCGTCACCAAAGGCACGTAATCGACCACTAACATCAGCGGTTGTTGTCGACCCTTTATAAATGTCATCAATTTGATACCAACGGGCACCAAAACTTGCGGTAACTGTGTCGGTTATGTCATAAGCAAACTGACCAAATACCGCGACTTGATCTATCGTGTGGGTAACATCATTAACAAAGCTGACTTCAGCAGGGAAAGGCCCACCATTACTGTTAATACCTTCACTACCAACAAGAGTTCTTTGTAAATCTGGGAAAAGTTCAGTATTGGCTATTTTAAATTGACCCACTGATGATACTTCTTGCGTGTCATAAAAAACACCAGCCGTAACACGCCAGTCTTTATCAGCAGGCGTATTGAAACGTAGCTCATGAGTCATACGAGAGGTACTAGTTTCTTCTTTGTAATACTTAGTTGGGTCAAGACACTCTTGTGCTTCAGGTGCACTTGCATAGTTACAAACATAATAAGCTGAAAATTGACCACCATTGGTATAACCGGTGTAATCAATCGTTGAATTAATATCTCTGTCTAAGTAACCACCAGTATAAACGATATCAAGTTGCTCAAGGCGACCTTCTAGTGTCCAGGTGGTTAAACCAAAATCATCATTGTTATTTTCTGGTACAAAACGGTTTGTTGATGTTTGACCTTCAAGATTTGGATCATAAGAAAACACACCTTCAGTATCGAGAGACTGTTGAGTGTGTTGAACTAAAAGGTTCCATTCGTCATTGATCAAGTATGAGGCACCAAAACGTGCACCAGCATAATTAGCAGTGTTAAAGTCGTCTTCTACTAAAGCATCGTTTTGTGGTGCGGTAGTTGGAGTGTTTTCTGGATCAGCTAGTTTAGCAAAATTAGCTGAAATTCTATCAATAACTACTGCACTACCGTTGTAACCACCTTGACCAGGGACATTGCGAATATTATCTATCCAACCGCCTTGGTGATCATTGTAAGTCGCAACACGAACAGCAAGTGAATCCGTTAAAGACATATTGAAATAAGCTTCAACAGAATTACTTAAGTCCCCGCCTTTTGTGGTACTTGTGCTGGTATCAAAACCGGCAGAAAAACCATCATGGTTTGGTTTTTTGGTAATCAAGCGAACTGTGCCCGATTGCGAGCTAGCACCAAAAAGTGTGCCTTGTGGCCCAGGTAAAACTTCTATACGTTCAACATCAGTCGCGTAAACATCTAAGTTACGCCCTTGCATAGAAACGGGTTGTTCGTCTAAGTAAAAAGCAACTGACGGTTGCAATGCCTGTACTGACGAAACAGATATGTTTGTTTGTGCGGTAGCTGCACCACGGATATATATTTCATTTTGTCCAGGGCCCGTGCCCTGAAAAACAACATTAGGTAAAAATTCTACATATTCGTCAAAATTTGACACCCCAAGTTTTTCTAAACTAGCACCCGTTAGGGCGGTAACGGTAACAGGAACATCTTGAATAGACTCTGTGCGTTTAGTTGCAGTAACTTCAATAACTTCTATCGTTGCTTTTTGTTGCTTTGTGACTTCTTCAGCAGAGAGAGCGCTCGATGCAGCTAGTGCTGTAAGCACAGCATAATGCAACTTAGTGAATTTCATATTAAGTATCCCTTGGTGTTTAATTATGTTTTGAGTTGATATTATTAGAGTTCTAACTATATTTATTCGCGTATAGCTTAACAAAAAATAGGACTTATAGATAATTTTTACAGATCTTTATATATTAGTTGGTGTATTTGTGTTTCTAATAGAGCATTTGTTCCTCTTTAAATTTTCTTGTGTTGTATACAGAATTGTTTACAGCATGGCTTAAGTCGATATAATATCAATACTAATTAAAATCAGGGGAAGAATTTGCCTACAACCGTTAAGAGTCAATTAAACAAGAAGGTATTTGGCAGTGCCTCCGCTATTATTATTGCCTTGTTAGTTTATACCGCTGCACTACCTCAACAGGCGCAAAGTTTATTCACACTTATTCAAACGAGTATTATTGAAAATGGTAGTTGGTTCTATGTACTGACTGTCGCATTCATCTTCTTTTTTGTTATCTTTTTAGGCGTTTCTCGTTATGGCGATATTCGCTTAGGTCCAGATCATTCAACACCTGACTACACCTTAGTCTCTTGGCTGTCGATGCTCTTTGCTGCTGGAATGGGCATTGGCTTAATGTTTTTTGGTGTCGCAGAACCCTTAATGCACTATTTGTCACCACCAACAGCAGAAACAGGTACGGTTGAAGCCGTGCAAGAAGCAATGAAAATGACATTTTTTCATTGGGGACTTCATGCCTGGGCTATCTATGCCATTGTTGCCTTAGTATTAGCCTATTTTAGTTATCGTCATAATTTACCATTAACGTTACGCTCTGCGCTATATCCTTTGATTGGGGACAGAATATATAAATGGCCAGGACATTTAGTCGACATTTTTGCTGTGGTGAGTACGGTCTTTGGTGTTGCTACTTCGCTGGGCTTAGGTGCCTCACAAGTTAATGCGGGTTTTGGTTATTTGTTCGGTATTGAAGTCTCAGTCACTAATCAAATAATTATTATGTTTGGTATCACGTCACTTGCGGTTATATCAGTTGCCACAGGGCTAGATAAGGGCATAAAAATACTCTCTGAGACCAATATGGTTTTAGCGGTGATCTTGTTATTTTTGATTTTTGTGCTCGGCCCAACAGTCTTTTTATTACAAGCCTATTTACAAAATATTGGTGATTATTTAGCGGATATTATTCATAACACCTTTAATTTATTCGCTTACAAAAAGACTGACTGGATAGGTGGCTGGACAATCTTCTATTGGGGCTGGTGGTTGGCGTGGGCACCTTTTGTTGGTTTGTTTATTGCCAGAATTTCACGTGGCCGTACTATCAGAGAATTCATTATCGGCGTTATGCTAATACCCACGGTCTTCACATTATTTTGGATGACTATTTTTGGTAATAGTGCGATTGATTTGGTTTATAATCAAGGCATTGTCGAATTAGGAGAGATGGTCAGTAAAGACTCATCCGTTGCCTTGTTTGTCTTTCTTGAAAACTTTCCATTATCTTCGGTGTTGTCATTCTTTAGTGTCTTAATGATTGTGATATTTTTTGTCACCTCCTGTGATTCAGGCGCTATGGTCGTTGATATGCTTTGCTCTCATGGCAAAAATGATACGCCGCTATGGCAACGTGTTTATTGGGCGGTAGGTATTGGTATCGTTGCAGCAATATTATTATTGGCTGGTGGTCTTAATGCCCTCCAAACCATGACTATTGCCAGTGCTCTACCTTTTACTATCGTATTATTGCTGGCCATTGCAGGCTTGATTAAATCGTTAAGGGTTGAAGCTTTTAAGCAGGATAGTCAGCTAATCACAGCAATACCTCACTCAGGTAATGAGAATAGTGATAGTTGGCAAATGCGCTTAAAGAATGTTGTCGATTTCCCCAACAAAGCTAATGTCAGTAAGTTTGTTACGCAGACAGTCGTTCCAGCATTTGATTCTGTCGCTAAAGAGCTACAAGCTAATCAAATCACTGTTGAAATCTCACATGACGATGGGCTGACGTTAATTGTTGACCATGGTGAAGCACAAGAGTTTGTTTATCGGGTGTTAGCTCGTAAGTACTCTCAACCTGACTATGTTATTGAAGCCAATGAAGCGGAAGATGAGCAAAGTTATTATCGTGCTGAAGTTCACTTGGGCGAAGGTGGTCAAGACTATGACATTATGGGCTGGTCGAAAACGGCAGTGATCAATAATATTATTGATCAATACCACAAGCATTTGCATTTCTTACATTTGTTACGCTAATAGACAACAGCTCGGGTTAAACTGAGCTGTATTTACTTATTAGATGCGTCAGCTTTACTACTGCTGCTGGCGCTCATCGCATCAAGCTCTAATAACGGAGCCGCATCTATTTCATTTGCATCCATCATTCCAGCCAATCGTTCCATAGATGAAAGCAACTGTGATTGCTCCCATTGCGCTAAATTCGAAAATTTATCAATAAAATGCTCTTGCAATGCTTGGGGGGCATTGAGTAAAAGTGCTTTACCATCCTCGGTTAAATATAAGCTCACTCTACGTTTATCTTGGGTACTACGTATTCTTGAAACTAAGCCTTTATTCTCTAGCCTGTCCAAAATATTGGTCACGGTAGCAGCACTTAAATTAACATTTTTGGCTACTTGGCTTGAATTTATACCAGAAACTTTATCTATTTCTAGCATAATTAATAATTGTGGACTGGTTAAACCCGAAGTTTTATTAAGGTGTTTTGAATGTAAATCGATTGCCCTGATGACTTTCCTTAAGGCAATTAATAATTGTTGATGTTTTTCCATTACAGTGTACTTCTTACTTTAATTACTATTAGTTTAATCAAAAAAATCAGCAACACCTAGACAAATTACCTAAATAGGCGTTATTAGATGGTTTTAAAGATAAATTTAGAAAAACCCTATAACTAAAGGGACTTGAACCCACAGTAAACGAAAATGGAATCACTGATGGATGTGTGTTCTATTTGAGATAAACTTATAAAGAATAGGGTGGCTAAAGGGACTTGAATCCACGGTAAACGAAAATGGAATCACTGATGGATGTGTGTTTTCTTTGAGATAAACTTATAAAGAATGGGGTGGCTAAAGGGACTTGAACCCACGGTAAGCGAAAATGGAATCACTGATGGATGTGTGTTTTCTTTGAGATAAACTTATAAAGAATGGAGTGGCTAAAGGGGCTTGAATCCACGGTAAACGAAAATGGAATCACTGATGGATGTGTGTTTTCTTTGAGATAAACTTATAAAGAATGGGGTGGCTAAAGGGATTTGAACCCACGGTAAGCGAAAATGGAATCACTGATGGTTTTATTTAATATGTTATAGGTGTGATTATACAGAAATGGGGTGGCTAAAGGGACTTGAATCCACGGTAAGCGAAAATGGAATCACGGATGGTTTTATTTAATATGTTATAGGTGTGATTATACAGAAATGGGGTGGCTAAAGGGACTTGAACCCTCGACAACCGGAATCACAATCCGGGGCTCTACCAACTGAGCTATAGCCACCACTGATATTACTTGAAGCGCCCAGTGATAAGGCGCGGAGAGTATATTGTATTTTTAAGCAGATTGACAAGAAAAATTTTTGCTTTTAAGCGTTTTATAGGCAACATTCTGCTTAACTGTACTTTTTGCTGATTATTAACTTAATTTTAGATGCTGTTTTACTAATGTCTCCTCATACTGTATTTTTACCTTAGGTATTAAAATTACTATCCAGCGGATAATTTGGCGGTATAAATGTCACTAGACAAAATTTCTGAACAATTAAATAAGCTAACACCAGGTAACACTAAAAAATTACCGCCGATAGAATCATGGAACCCGCCGTATTGTGGCGAAATTGATCTACAGGTCAAAGGTAATGGTGACTGGTTTTATGGCGGCACAATATTTAAACGGTTATCGTTAGTTAAACTTTTTGCTTCGGTCTTATTAAGAGAAGTCGCTGGTGATCGCGACGAGTACTTTTTAGTGA
Organism: Colwellia sp. BRX8-7; assembly: GCF_014077275.1. NCBI lineage: Bacteria > Pseudomonadati > Pseudomonadota > Gammaproteobacteria > Alteromonadales > Colwelliaceae > Colwellia > Colwellia sp. BRX8-7. The sequence continues at coordinate 112,186 of NZ_JACGVP010000003.1, forward strand.
CACCCGCTGAAAAAGTTAAGATTATCGTTGAAGACGCCCCTTTTGTATTAACGCAATGGGCTTGGCAAGATGATAACAAATCAATAATGACGGTTAGTACCAATGTAGATGACGAGTTCGTGCTTGATGAAACTCATCCGTTAACGATGAATGCTAACGGCGAATTATATGTATTAGTGCGTCGTAATTTATTGGCAAAAGTTCACCGTAATGTTTATTACCAATGGGCCGATTTAGCACAAGAAGAGGTTACAGAAAAAGGCGTTGAATTAATTTTTTCAAGTGCTGACCACAAGTTTAGTTTAGGAAAAATTGATTAAATTTCTCACCTTTATAGTTATTTATTATTTATAAAGGTGAGAGTTCCGCTTAAATTACCCGCGAGAAGCGCTGTTGGTTAACGTGCTGTTTCATGTAAGCATCAAAACTCATGCAAATATTACGAATCAACAAGCGTGCCTTCTGATCTACTTTAATAAAATCAGCAGTATTTTCAACCAAACCATCACTGATAAATGTTTTCAGTAGTGGTAAATCTTCAGCAAAATATTCTTCAAAATCAATGTCGTACTTATTACTGATCTGTTTTTTATCAATATATAAATTACACATTAATTCACGAATAACTTCGCCACGGATCACGTCATCTGTTGATAAGCTAACCCCTTTCACTTGTGCATTTTTTCTAGTATCTATCGCTTTATAATAGGCTTGCAATTCTTTAATATTTTGACTGAAAGAAGTACCGATATTACTAATAGAAGAAACACCTAATCCTAACAAGTCACAACCACCCTTAGTGGTATAACCTTGAAAATTGCGGTGTAGGGAACCCTCTTTTTGTGCAATAGAAAGTTCGTCATTAGGTTTAGCAAAGTGATCCATACCAATGAAATCGTAGCCAAATCCACAAAGCTTTTCGATGGCAAGTTTCATTAAGGCAAATTTTTCTTGCACGCTGGGTAACCATTCGTCACGTAATTTACGTTGGGCAGCAAATCGGTTTGGAATGTGTGCATAGCTAAACAATGAAATACGGTCGACATCCATCTCATGAGCTTTGTTAAGCGTTTTTGTAAAGGTTTCTATAGTTTGGTGAGGCAAACCATAGATCAAGTCGATATTAATTGATTTGAAGCCCACTGCCTTTGCATGGGCAATAAAGTCGCTAATAAATTCGGTTGATTGCACACGATTAATTGTTTCTTGTACTTTTTTGTCAATGTCTTGTACGCCAATACTTAGACGATTAAAACCTAAATCAAAGAGGTGTTCGGCAAGGTTCATTTCAATTTCACGCGGATCAATTTCTATACTCATTTCTACATGTTCAGCAAAAGTGAATTTTTCTTTTAATAAAGAGACTAATTTTGTGATTTGGATATGGGTTAAAAAGCTGGGTGTGCCGCCACCCCAATGGAGTTGTTTAACGGTGTAGTCAGTAAAAAATTCAGCTCGTGAACTAATTTCTTCCGCTAAAAACTCTAAGTAGGTATCGGCCTTGTCACGGTGGCGGGTAATAACTTTATTACAGCCACAGTAGTAGCAAAGGCTATGACAAAAGGGAATATGTACATACAAGGACAATTCACGGTTGGGTGAATCTTTCACTGCTTGGATGAAATCTTGTTCAGAAAATTCATCATGAAATTCTAATGCCGTTGGATAAGAGGTATATCTAGGTCCACTGGTATTATATTTAGACAGTAATTTAGGGTCAAAAAATTGATTTGCTTGCATGGTTGGTTACCGAGTTAGCCATTACTTATATACGCGTTATCAATCAAAATATAGATTGAATGGTAACGGGTATATGCTAAGCAACAGTTTAACAATGCAAACATTAACAATATTGATCGAACGCAACAAAGCGTTATTAACTTAGTAAAAAATTAACTTGCTAGTGCACTCATACGTTCTTGAGCATATTGATGCAAAGAGGTAACGTCAATTTTTATCTGTGCGGATAAATCGCTCTCTGCTTTCATACGTTCAAAATCAAGTTTCATACGCTCATTTTTGGCAAGTTTCTTTCTTGCATCAAGAATAGGCATATGTTTAATTTTATCATAAAGTTCAAATACTGCAGGAAACTCTGCTGACAAACCACTGCTCAACTTTAAAGAATCGAGCAATACACTCAATCGCCAACAACCCTCAGCGATATCACATTGCTCTTCTTTCATTGCGTGGGCAATAATCACAACACTACTAAGGATCTTACTATCGTGCTTTGCTAAGGCAATTTTTTTGTCTTGCTCTGCCTGTTTTATTTTAGCTGTTTGTGCTTTTAGCTGGCTTAATAATTTCACCGCATAAAAAGCAAGCGCAGCAATAATAATTACTCCGCCAACTACTATATAAATCCAAGGAGTTGAAAACATGATAAAGCCTTATTCGAATTTTGACAGGTCGCTGTTGTCAAATTTATCCCAAAGATCATCACCAGATTTTGCTTTGCTAGCTGTTTCAGGTGATTCGTCGTCGTCATCTTCATCTTCTATGCCGAGTATCTCACGTAGTTGTTGATGACGTTCCATTTTTTCATTGAAATAATCAACATCTTCGTTACTTAGCGAAATATCTTCATCTTGCTGGGCAAGGATACTTTGCAAGCGGCTATCTTCTTCAATAGCGAAGAGCTCTTGCTGCAATGAGGTATCAGCTTCAACAACACGAATAGCAGCAATTGGAGAGTTATCTGCTTTTACTTTGTTTTTGGCTTTAAAAGGTTGCACTGCTGCTTTTACCGGTCCGCCAAGGTCTATCGGTTTTTTACTACCAATGCGCGGATCTTTCTTTTCTGTAGGTAAGTGAGATTCTTTACCTGCATCAAATGCTTCTTTTTGTCGGTTGCCGGCTTGCTTTCCTGTTTTCTTCTTTGGTTTTCTATCAACAGGAACTAGAGCTTTTTTCTTATCATCTTTTACTGCGCCGATAGGACCATTGCCTTGTTTTCTAGATTTTTTGGTACGAGACATAAAATAATTTCGTTTTTAAATTCAATGGTTCTATTTTACGTTATATTGTAGGAAACAGCGATAGTGTTTTTCATGATTAATTTTCAGACATAAAAAAACGATGAACAAGTCATCGTTTTCATCAAACTTTAAGTGGTTATCCTAACCTATTAGCAATTCCGTTTATAAGCTTTAACGTATTATTATTTTTTATGTTGCGTTAAATACTCGGTTCATTTTTTATCGGTCATCCTGACACTTTATTGGGTTGTCCTTATCGGTCAATTGACCTAAATATTAACAATCATCCTGATATTAACTTAATCATCCGTATTCTTTAAAAGTAACCTCTCATAAGAGAAGGTTAAGGCTTTCCGTGCAATTCAATCCATTTTGTTATTTGGCTACAAAGTAGCTGGACAATACTTTACCTTAGTTTATAAATGTCGCAAGTTATAAATATACATTTATTTACAATTCATTGAGTGTAAAAGGTTAACTTGTTGTTTTTAAAGTCTATTGATTTATTTAAAAGTTAATGGATGGTAAGAATATGTTTTCTCTATGGTTAATGTCTTACATAAAAAATCACAGATGGAGTACATTGTTGCGCTCGCTTTATATACGAAATCCTTCGTTTTATGTACTAATGTCCTATTTCGTTCAGTTAATGAGAGAAATTTTTTGTGAATTTTAGGTTATACCATGTGCGCAATAAACTAAGCTAAATAGAAATAATAGCTTAGTTTTATTTATTGGATATTGTTTGACCATTAACGAGGGGCAAAATAGTTTTATTCGTGTAACCAGGCCGCGTGTTTTGGTGCAACTTTAGTAACAGCCCACTCTTCAATCATTAAAGGAGCAACCCTTTTTAATTCTTTCATTTGTTCAACTGTACCGGTATTCGCTGCCAATTCTAAGCGATGACCACTCGGGTCAAAGAAATAAATTGATTTAAATACACCATGATGAACTGGGCCTAATACATCAACACCTTTACTTTGTAACTCTTCTTTTGCGGCGACAAGTGCATCAACATCTTCAACTTCTAATGCGATGTGCTGTACCCATGTTGGTGTGTTTTCATCTCGGCCCATGGTTGGAGAATTAGGAATTTCAAAAAAGGCTAAAACATTACCCATGCCCGCGTCTAAAAATATGTGCATATAAGGGTCTGGTGCCTTAGTCGACGGTACCTCATTTTCAGCAATGGCTACCGTTAGCTCCATGTTCAAATGTTCTTTGTACCAATCAACAGTAACTTTTGCATCAGTACAACGATAAGCGACGTGGTGAATTCGTTTCATTTTGATCATTTTAAACCCTTAATATTCTAGTTTTGAAAGCAATAAGGTTATTTTTGCACAAAGTAACTTTTGTTACTAGTTTGTGGGTTTTTAATTACACTAGCGTTTTACTTTTTTGTGGCAAAAAATTTACAGTTAATTTTTACAGCGCCATTTTTTGCTAAGCGTGCTGTCTACTTCTGTAATAGCGATGGCCGCCAGAGGTGAATCAAGAAAAACAATGTGACCGGTCATTAACTGATCATCACGAAAATAGTGGCAGGTTAGCTCAGTATTTTCTGGTAAATGATCAGCCAGTTGCTGCAACGATTTTTCAGTCACTTTTATATTATTTACGGCAAGTAAAATATCGTTAACTGCCAAGCCGGCTTCAGCTGCAGGAGAGTTTTCAATAACCTGAGTAATCTTTACGCCTGAAGGTAGCGCGCTATATTGTGCACCGATATAAGGAGAATAAGCGTTATTGTCAGTAGTCTCTAAACTATTAAACTTCTTGAACTTTTGAGCAGTAAAGGCAATACCTACTTGCTTAAGTAACGGGGCTAATTCAATACGTTGAGCATTGCTAAGTAAGGCTTGAAAAGCTACTGTAATATCGTCATTACAGAGAATATTGGCAATGTTTATAAAGTCTTCCTCACAGGTACCAATATTTGTTCTACCAAAATGTATCCATAATTCACGCATTAATGTGTCTAAGCTGTAGACACCTGCTGACTTTTCTCTAATAGTTAAATCTAGCCAGAGTGCAATTAAAGCGCCCTTAGTATAATAACTAACAATATTATTTACGCCATCTGGTCCTTGTTGATAAAACTTGGTCCAAGTATCAAAGCTGGAGTCGCTGACACTTTGTTTTAATTCCCCTTTACCCCGGTATACTCGGGTAGCTGTCTTAGATAATTGCAGTAAATAGTCTTCAAAACTGATCAATCCACTGCGAAACAATGAAAAATCATCATAATAAGACGTGATGCCTTCATAGGCCCACAATTGTCTCGTGTGAACTTCGTGCTGTAAATTGTAGGGAATAAATTCTTTCGGTTTAATGCGGCATACATTCCAAGCGTGAAAGTATTCATGTGAACATAAGCTGAGAAAAGTTTGATAATTTTCAGACGTTTCATCAGGTCTATTAGGGTTGGGTAAATCAAAGCGACTGGCTTGTAAAATTGTCGAGTTTTTATGTTCAAGCCCACCAAAACCGCTGCCTAACAAATGGGTAATAAACCAGTACTCTTTAAAAGGGACCTCACCAAATAAGTTAATATGATGCTGGCAAAGCTTAGCTATATCTCTTTTTAGGCGCTCCCGATCACCAAAATGTTGGCTAGTAAAGACTAAGTGATGGGTAACACCTTCGACAACAAATTCAAAAGCATCGAAGTGACCAATGGCAACAGGACAATCGATAAGTTCTTGGTAGTCTTTAGCAATGTAATCACCTAATTGATATTTATCAGTGCCTGTAGCGCGTGTTAAACCCGTGGCAACTCGCCAACTATTTAACTGTGGCGACGATTTAGTCGTTAATTCTTGTGGTAATGCAATAGTTAACTGACAGCGTTCATCTGGCAATTCTTGCACTTGTAAAAAAGTTGAACTGCCATTAAAAAAGCCACGTTCACTGTCTAAGTAAGCGGTGCGTACCGATAAATCAAAAGCGAATACTTGATAACATATTGAGGTAGTGACACTTGTTGCGGTAAATTGCCAAGTTTGTTTATCGGTTTTATTCAGCGCAATTGTCTCAGTATTTTGAGCTGCTTTTTGATCGCTGTTATAAGCGCTAATTTCCGTAATATTTTTTGCGAAGTCACGGATCATATAGCTACCCGGTAACCAAGCGGGTAGCGATAAATGGTAAGTCTTATCCACTTGTGTGGCAAAAGAAAGCGTAACCAAAAATAAATGACTGTTTAGATTTTGAGGCGTTATTTGGTAGTGGATCATCGGAAAAGACAACTAATTAAGACAAAAGGTTATGGCTTAATGTAGCAGAAATAGTGAATGAAAACAGTAAAGCACCCAGCGTATTGGGTGCTTTACTCGTTACGTTTACCTTATAAATTAACCGCTAAAGTAAAATAACTGTTTTGCTCTGATTCAAACAGACACGCTGCTCGGCATGCATTCTAACCGCATGAGACAATGCTGTTGCTTCAATGTCGTGACCACTATGAACCATCTGCTCTATCGTCAGGCTATGGTTAATGGCTTTTACTTCTTGCACAATAATAGGTCCTTCATCTAAGTCACTAGTGATATAGTGGGCGGTTGCGCCAATCACTTTCACACCACGTTGGTGGGCTTGATGGTAAGGTTTTGCGCCTTTAAAGCTGGGTAAAAAAGAATGATGAATATTAATAGCTCGACCTTGCCATTGTTGACAAAAATCATCAGACAAAATTTGCATATAACGCGCAAGCACTAATAAGTCTGTTTTGTAATTTATTAATAAGGCTTGTAGTTCACTTTCTTGTTGCGCTTTTGTCGAAGAAGAAATAGGTAAGTGATGAAAAGGAATTTTATGCCAATCAACTAAAGCTTGGCAGTCCTGATGGTTTGAAACCACAGCAGCAACGTTAATAGGTAAAACACCGGCTTTAACTTTGGTTAATAACGACACCAAGCAATGATCATCTTTAGATACCGCTATAACGACATTTGGAAAATCATCACGTTCTCTTAATTGAAAGTTCATCGCAAGCGGTTGGGCTAATTCGGCTATGGCTTGACGGAATTGTGCAATCGAAACGGTTAAATTTCTGTCATCAAATGCGATACGCGAGAAAAAAATCGAGGTATACGGGTCGCTGTACTGTGAGGTTTCAGTAATAAAAGCGCCGTGTTGATAAAGGCTCTGAGAAACTTTTGCTAATACTCCTGAAGTATCAGGGCATTGCCAAGTTAAAATATAGTGATTAATGGGTTTCATACCTGACTCCAAAAAATAATGAATATGGAGTCAGTGTGACAGGTTTTTAATCAAGCAATTAGTTTATTGCGCTATAAGCTAAAATTTTTATCAATATGAGCAGCTTGTGAGATTATTGACCGCTATTTTTTTCATCATTTTCTTGATGCACTTTATGATAATTTTTGATAAATAGTGCCTCAACTTTTTCACGTGCCCAAGGCGTTTTACGTAAAAATTTTAAGGTTGAATTGATACTAGGATCTTCAGTGAAGCATTTAATTTTTATTTGTTGACTAAGCGCAGGGTAACCAAAATATTCAACAAGTTCGGTAACAAGTGCTTTTAAGGTAATGCCGTGTAATGGGTTGAAAGGTTGATTGTCCATAAGAGTAATTAGCGATACTATCAATAAAAATATAGCGTTATTTTATCAGATTAATTTTGAAGTTGCTTTCAAAAGATTAAATGCAAGGGGAAGTTGGATCTAGATATTTCCAGTGCTATGGTAATGCCATGAAGTTAGCTAATAAAGTAAGAGAGATCATCAGTGATTAAATTAAAATTTTCCCATAAAATTATTATGGTGACTACGGTATTATTACTAATAGCCTTGTCGGTATCTACATCAATTAATTATATATTCTTAAAAGATCACACCCAAAAAAATCTTAACAATGCCATCGATGAAATAGGCCGTTCGGTTTCTGGAAATATTGCTAACTGGTTAACGAATCGTCTACAAATAATCGATGCAGTGGCGCTTAATATTACTGACATTAATAGTCATGAAGAAATTTTTCATGCGGTTCAGCAAGCAGTAAAAGCCGGGAAGATGAAAAATACCTTTGTTGGACTAGCCAGTACCGGCGAATTTATTCTTGATGATTTAACGATACAACTCCCAGAAGGTTTTGATATTCGTCAGCGCCCTTGGTATTTGCTTGCAAAAGAAGGACGTAAGTCTTCTTTTACTGAAACTTATATAGATGCCACGACGGATCAAAAAGTATTGACTGCTGTAGCGCCTATTTTGAAAAATGGACAATTTGTTGGTGCAGCAGGAGGTGATATTTTTCTAGATGAGATTTCATCGATTCTGAATGAAATTGATTTTCTTGATTTAGGCTATGCCTATTTAATGACTTCAAAAGGGAAGATTCTCAGTCATCCTGATGTGAAATATGTCGATAAAGATGTGAGTGAATTATTAGGTCAAACACCGCCATTTTCGAGTGACTTAAATGAGATTAATAATAACACCATAGTTTCATTTATCCCCATTAAAGGCATTGACTCGGTTAATTGGTATGTAGGTGTCGTACTTGACAGCGAAAAAGCTTACCAACCCATGGTGAACTCGAGAAACATTGCCATTATTGTGGTTATAGCTAGCTTACTTGCAACGATTATTCTTATGCATTTATTGTTTAGCTATTTAATGAAACCTATTCATACCTTAAACCTTGCCATAAAAGGTATTTCTCGTGGCGACGGTGATTTAACCCAACGTTTATCGGTTGAGAGCCACGATGAGTTTGGTGAACTATCAGAAAACTTTAATGATTTTATAGAAACTATGCATCATTCGATGCGACGAGTTAAAGAGTCAGCGGCAAATTTACAACAGCAGATTGGCCAAGTTCGACAAAGTTCACAAGTCGGTATTGATATGGCCGATCAACAGCTTAATCGTGGTGAAAGTGTATCGACAGCGGTAACAGAGTTAAATAACTCTTCACAAGAAATTTCGACTAACGCACTAACGGCTTCTAACTTAACATCAGGCATGCAAGCGCAGTCAAATGAAGGGCTGGTGGCACTCAATGAAAATATTCAGTCAATTGAACATTTGTCGAAAATAATGACACAGTCAAGCGGCGAAATCGAAAAATTAAGCAGTGAAACTAAAAATATAGTCAGCATTTTAGATGTTATTAAAGGGGTTAGTTCACAAACTAATTTACTCGCGTTAAATGCCGCTATTGAAGCGGCACGAGCAGGGGAGCAGGGTCGAGGTTTTGCTGTGGTAGCTGATGAAGTTAGACAGTTAGCACAACGCACTCAAGAAGCGGCACTTGAAATCGAAACCATGATTGATAACTTAGAAACAGGCACCGACGCGGTGGTTATTTCTATGGATGAAAGTCAAAAAAATAGTACCAGTAGTGTGCAAAAAGCCAAAGTAGCCGACGAAAAAATGCAATTAATTATTCATATGTTACAACAGGTTGATAATGAAAATCATGCAGTAACTGAAGCTACTCAACAACAAGTTAATGTGATCAGATCAATTGATGAAGATATATTAAATTTGATGGATTTAAATCAGCAAGGCGTACAAAATTTACAGCAAACGCAGCAAGCTTGTGACAGTTTACAACAAGAATTCACCGGCTTAAATGATATAGTGGGTAAGTTTAAAGTCTAACGAGCAAGTGTAAAAAAAAGCTAGATAACGTGAGTTATCTAGCTTTTTTTATTGTATCGCCAACAATAAGTGTTGAATGCTGGCTAATAATAAAGTTTAACCAAAGTAAGCGGCTAAATCTTCACTACCACCAATGTTTTTACCATCAATAAATACTTGTGGTACGGTATCTGAGTTAGTAATAGCACGGAACATTGAAGTATTTACGTCGCTACCAACGATCAATTCTTCAAACTTTAAACCTTGGCTTGTTAATAATGCTTTAGCCTTTTTACAAAATGGACAATCGGGCTTACTAAAAATTGTAATTTCTTGAGATTGTACAGCTTCAGGATTAATGTAATTGAGCATGGTATCGGCGTCAGATACTTCAAATGGGTCGCCAGGTAAATCAGGTTCAATGAACATTTTTTCTATAACGCCATTTTTTACTAGCATTGAATAGCGCCAGCTACGCTTACCAAAACCAATTTCTTTTTTATCAACTAATAAACCCATCGCTTGAGTAAAGTCACCATTGCCATCAGGAATGAAACTAATGTTGGCTGCGTCTTTGTCTTGTGCCCAAGCATTCATTACAAAGGTATCGTTAACAGAAATACAAACAATTTCATCAACACCATTAGCGTTAAATTTTTTCGCTAGTTCATTGTATCTTGGTAAATGTGAAGATGAACAAGTCGGTGTAAATGCGCCTGGTAATGAAAATACAATGACGGTTTTATTAGCAAAAATATCATCACTGTTTCGACTTGCCCAACCATCGGCAGTAATAATAGGAAAAGTAGTGTTTGGAACTTGCTGTGTTTCTTTATTGGTAAACATAGTCACTCGCTTTGATTGATTTGAATCGATTAAGTGACACTAGTATGGGTGAATAATTTGATTTAATAAAGTGATAAAAACAATTCACAATGATTGATTAAAGCGATTGATAATAAAAAAATTAATCTAGATTGATGATGAAAGAATCACATGACTTATGACAATAGCCAACGTTTAATTTCTTCGGTCATTATATCTAGTTGTAAATAAAGGTGGCTAGCAGATGCTTTTATATCTTTACTATTTTCAGCCCTGGCTTGCTGGCTAACCTCATTGAGCGTTTTAGCTATTTCAGGGTGGGAAAAATACCGTGTACTGCCTTTTAGCTTGTGAGCAAGTGCTTGTATATATTTATGATCAAAATTCTCGGTGGCGCTTAGCCACTGCTTTTTTTCTTTTTGCCATGAAGCGATAAAAAGTCGACCAACATTTTTACTCAGTTCGATGTCGTGCTCATTATTTTTCAGCAGCATGTCTAAATCAAAAAGGCTGAAATTTTGTTTAGTTAAGTCGTTTTTCTGTTGTTTCTTTAATAACTGTCGATAAGCATTGTTGAGCTTGTTGGTTATTTCTTCCTGTGGGCAAGGTTTAGCCATATAGTCATTGAAACCTGCAGCAATACACCTTTCTGCCGCGCCACTCAAAGCATCGGCGGTTACAGCAATTAACCAAAGCGGTCGGCTTTGCTCGTTTGCTGTTAACGTTTGAGCGAGTTCAAAACCATCAACATTTGGCATATGACAATCAGATATAATAATGTCATAAGCCTGTTTTTCATGTAAATCTAAAGCTTCTTGGCCGTCGTAAGCAATATCGGCTTTAATATTTAGACGCGCAAGTTGCGCACAGAGCACTTTAACGTTTACTAGGTTATCTTCGGCAATAAGAATACGTAGGTCTTGAAAACGGTTATCGTCAGCGGCATTAATTAAACGCGTATTACTGCGACGGTTATCGGTGGAACTTTCTAAAGTTGACTGTTTTAGCTTTAAGCTAAAATGGAAAGAACTCCCTTGGTTTAGCGTTGAATCAATCTTAATTTCGCTACCCATCGCTGATATTATTTCTTGGCAAATACTTAACCCTAAACCCGTACCACCATATTTTCGCGTAATGTCGTCATCGGCTTGAATGAAGGGAGTAAATAAGAACGTTTGTTTTTCCGCCGCTATGCCCATGCCGGTGTCTTTTACTTCAAAATAAAGTGTGTCGTAGGTGTTTTTATTGATAACCTCACTGCTAGCAACCGTAACAATTAAATCGATTTGCCCTTTATCGGTGAACTTAATCGCGTTACTAAGCAAATTATTAAGCACTTGTGTAAAGCGTGTCGGGTCGGTTAAATAGCAGTGGCTTATTTTATTGTCTATGTGTAAATTAATTTCTAATGGTTTGTGGTGTTCAATGTGATTGAAGCCACTAATAATATTTTTACAAAGTAAATTAAAATTCACTGGCACCGACTCTAAAGTCAGTTTGCCGGCGTCCATCTTTGAAAAGTCGAGCACATCATTGAGCAAAGCGAGTAAGTTGGTTGCCGAGCCTTGTAATGTTTCAAGTAAATCATTCTGCTCTTTATTTAAAGGTGTGAAAGCAAGGGCTTCTGCCATACCTAATACACCGTTCATCGGCGTTCTAATTTCATGACTCATCCGCGCAAGAAAAGTTATTTTCGCTTGAGCTGATTTTTCAGCTTCTATTTTTGCAGACTCAGCAATAGATAATGCATGTTCAATTTTTAGTTGGGCAAGCTTTCTGACCCTAAGCTGTCGATAATAAATCCAAAAAATAATCAGCCCAAAAAGCATAATAGCGACAAACAAATAACTGACATTTCGATAAGCATTAGCAATTTGTTTATCGGCATTATTTTCATGGAAAGCCGTTTGACTCCATTTTGCATAAAGTCTTTCGTAATCTGTGGCAGAAAGACTTTTAATGGTGCGATTAAGTAAGCTAATAATAATATCGTTACCGGGGTTACTCGCGAAAAAAAACTGAGCATTATCATTAAAGTTTATTAATGGTTGGCTAGTGAGATTTGAGAGTTGATTTTCTTTAACCAAATAAGAAGAAATCAGAGAGCCACCAATAAAGACATCAGATTCACCCAAAGATACTGAAGTAATGGCCGCATTCATCGAGTCAAAGTAATTAAGGTGTGCAAAAGGAAGTTTTTCTATTAATAATTGGGTGGCATTAAAATTATTAACCACAGCAACTTTTTTGTCACCTATGCCACTTAAACCATCTATTATCGTGTCATTATAGCGATAAACAATACTATAACTGGCTTGCAAATAAGGCTCAGAAAAAATAAGCTTTTTCTCTCGGTCTTTATTGCGCTCAACCAACGGCAGTACATTAATTTTTTGCTGTGCTAAAGACGAAAAAATTTGCTCAATATTTTTTACATAAACAGGTTTATAGATAATACCGGTTCGCTCAGTTGAAAGCGTAAATAAATCAATGGTGAAGCCGCGCTCGGTAATGTGATTAAAGTTTTTAGTAATAATGTAGGGCGGAAAACCTCCAGACACCACCGGAAAGGAAAGTTGATTATGGTCAATAATAAAATCTTTTTCAACAACAGATAAATTTGTAAAATAGGCGCCAAAAGTTAACGAGATATTTCCTTCATTTAAGGTAATGTATTTGTTATTCCATAACTCGGCTTGTTGTCGACTCACTGAGCGAATGCCATCGTTAATTTTATGCATCAAGCTTCTATTGTTTTTATTCACGGCAAAGCGAAAGTAAACTTCTGGTGCTTCATCTTCAGTAATATGAAAATCACCACTGAGCTTATATTCGTTTAACTTTTCATTAAGTAACCAGGGTTTTGTTGCATATAAGGCATCATACTTTTGATAATCGCCAAGCAGTTTATCAATATCTTGATAATAATAACGTTCAATATGGCGACTAAGAAAATTTAAAGTTGACTGATCGTCAGAGTAGATACCTATTTGCAGACCATTACTTTTATTACTTTGAATGCGACGAAACACTTTTTGTTTGAATTTAGCATAGGGAATACTAAAAAATAAGTTTGTTTGATCTTGCTGGTAGTGAGTAACGGCGACCACATCAATACTCTTATTAGCAAGCGATTGATAAGCCTTTTCTGTTGGCATGTAGCTAAACGATACTTCACGTTGATTATCTATTGCCCAAATTTGCCAATATTCTTTAAGAAAGTTAACCAGCAGTTGAAACTTCTCTCCAGAAGCTGCATTGATTGACGGCCTATCAGGTAAAGCTATTCGAAGGGGCGCTTTATTGTGGGATAGTTGCTCTGCATAGACACTAAAAGTGACTAACAAAATACTGCACAATAATGTGCGCTTAAGCCAAGTAGACAAGGGCCATAACATACTCTTTATATCGCTTATAATGTCATCATCCATGGTTTAAAACTTAGATTTTTATTTAAGTTTATCTATGAAGGCAGAAGTGAAGTATTAATAAATACACTCTATGCTATAAGTAGCAAACCAGCAAATTTTAATAAATAAGTGATTGATTTAATATAATGAAAATCAGATGTTTTTTAGGTAATACGATCTACTGCTGCCCGGGGGCTTATTAAATAAACCTTAGCGGCCAACAAGTAAAGCAACTAAAAAGATCAGCATCACAACGCAATAAATTTGCTTGCTACAGTAACAGCATGATAAATTACCCCTAAAGTTGTATATACAATTAAAAGGTTGAAGATGTCTAACACTTACACGTTAATAAAAGGTCGAATTCCATTGCTTATCAGCATGCCGCATAACGGTGAGGCTTTACCTGAATACATTGCCAATAAAATGACTGAACAAGGCAGGAAAGTGGCTGATACTGATTGGCATAAAGACAAGCTTTACGCCTTTGCTCAAGCGCTTGGTGCGTATATTATCATGCCCAAATATAGCCGCTATGTCATTGACCTAAATCGAGATCCAGCAGGTGTTGATTTATACCCTGGTGCCAACAGTACTGAATTGTGTCCGACGACTTCATTTGACCTTGCGCCACTTTACCTTGAAGGACAAGCACCAGACAAAGATGAAATATTACATCGAGTAACCACGTATTGGCAGCCTTATCATCAAGCATTAAAAAGCACTCTAGCTGACATACAGAATGAATTTGGTAAAGCCGTTTTATTAGAGGCCCATTCTATTTTGTCGACCGTGCCGAGATTTTTTGAAGGCCAATTACCCGATTTTAATTTTGGTACAGCTGATGGTAAAAGCTGCGCGCCTGAATTAATCACTGCACTACAAAAACTTGATTACTCACCTTATAGCATAATCACTAACGGGCGGTTTAAAGGCGGCTTTATTACCCGAGAGTATGGTCAACCGCAAAAAAATATTCATGCGGTACAGTTAGAGCTTTCACAACGTACTTACATGAGTGAGCCCAGTCCAGAATACAATGAAGCGTTGGCAAGTGAGGTTATTCCTAAGCTTAAACAGTTAGTAGAAACCTTGATTAAGTTTTCACAACAAAAAGCCTAGTGTAGGTGTGCTCGTATGAATGAGTCGCGATAACTATTTTATTAAGCCTTAATCATTAGTCAGTGGTGAATAGGTAAACGCAGTAAATGTAGATTGGGTTTTACAACAAAAATTAGCAAAGGTATTTTCGATGAAGTTATTTGCAGAACGTATTTTATTAAGCAGCGGTTGGCACACGCAGCAAACATTAACCATAGAAAATGGAGTGATCACCGCAATAACATCAGGCCATATTGACGGCGCTGAGCAAGTAGAGGTTGTTATTCCTGGTATGGTTAATTGCCACTCCCATGCTTTTCAACGTGCCTTTGCGGGTTTCAGTGAACAAGGTAGTGAAGGGCAAGACAGTTTTTGGACATGGCGAAGCATCATGTACAAGTTTATCGATCAACTGACGGTAAACGATGCCGAAATAATTGCCCGACAGCTTTATATTGAAATGCTTAAAATGGGTTATACCCGTGTTGCAGAATTTCATTATTTACATCATGAAATTAATGGTGAAAACCATGATGAACTTGCTGCCATGGCAAAAGCCATTTTTAAGGCCAGTCAGCAATCGGGAATTGGTTTAACATTATTACCGGTACTTTATCGTTTCAGCGGCTTTGGTCCTTTACCGGCAAATGACGGCCAAAAGCGCTTTATTAATTCAGTAGAACAATTCAATCAACTGGTCAGTGACTGCTTTACCTTAAGTGCTCATTATCAAAATACCAATGTTGGCATTGCGCCTCACTCATTAAGAGCGGTTGATAAAACGTCGTTAGAGCAAGCGGTAAAACATGTTCGTAGTTTAGATAATAAAGCGCCAGTGCATATTCATATCGCTGAGCAGCAAAAAGAAGTCAATGATTGTTTAGCGCATTATGGTCAACGTCCGGTGGAATGGTTATTAAATAATGTCGCATTAGATCCGCAATGGTGTTTAATTCATGCAACACATATCAATGAACAAGAACGCCGAGGAATTATTGCCAGTAAAGCGATTGCAGGAATTTGCCCAACCACTGAAGCAAATCTAGGTGACGGTATTTTCCCCACCAGTGAATTTTTAGCAGAAAATGGCACCTTAGCGATTGGCTCTGACAGTCATATTTCAGTGAATCCTATCGAAGAGTTACGCTGGTTAGAATACGCACAACGCTTAATTAAGCAACAACGTGCTATTTTAGCAACAGAAAATCAACCTTCAGTGGGTCGTAATTTGTGGCAACAAGCAGCCTTAGGCGGCGCTCAAAGTACAAATAGCAATACCGGTGAGTTAGCGATAGGTAAACAAGCCGATTTACTGGTACTTAATGCCAAAAAAGTGGCTTTGTTTGCCCACCACGACCAACACTTATTAGACAGTATGATTTTTGCAAGTCAGCATAATATGATTAACGACGTTATGGTTAATGGCCACTGGGTGATTAACGGGGGTGTTCATCACCTAGAGCAAGAGTCTGAACAAGCATTCTCTAAGCTATTGGCCAGTCTTTCTGCTTAGCATTAAACTGTTATCGCGCATCTAAGTCTTAGAACTGCTCGATAACAGCTTGATATCTTTTATAGGTTATTAATTTTTTAATTTACCTATAACAACGAACTATACTGAGCAATTGTTTTACAAACTTTCGCTTGGTTGTCTCGGTGCAAATGTGGGGATTGTTGTTTGGCATTACAAAAATCAGTAAAAAAAGCTTTTACCGACTTTCTATCGCTGGTTATTTCTTTTAAAAATTGTTGTTCTTCAAGACTAAAATTGACAAGCTGACTCTTTAAGTCAGTATAAATTTTATCGGCCTTCAACCTTACTTTAGTATCTGTAGCTTCTGAAAAGGCATTAGAAATAACGTTTTTCTGTTCTGAAAACCACTCGTCTACTTCTGGTTGAGGATAAAAGTGTAAAAATAATGCCGCTGCGACGATTAAGATCAATAAATTTTTCATAATTCTTTATATAATTGAATGATTATATAAGAATAATCAATTTTCAGCTTATTCACTAATATTAATTGTTTTATAACGTATTCTTAGATAAATATCGTTATAATCTTGAGGCTCTCGTATATCAAGGATTTATCGTGAAATCAGAAGACAAGATCAAAAAAGCGCAGATTCAAATTCCCGTTAAAAATATTAAAATACATCAACCTAATCAGGTAGAAACCTACCAGCCTCGTGATCAAATTTATGTGCGCAAAGTAAGTGGTATTTTCCAATTACTTAGGCAGCGGATGAACTTTTTTTTCTTAGCACTTTTTGCGATACTGCCTTGGTTGCGATATAACGATCATCAAGCCATTTTATTTGATATTGCCGAACAACGCTTCACGCTCTTTGGACTAACCTTGTGGCCACAAGATTTAACCTTACTCGCTTGGCTCTGTATTCTTAGTGCTTTTTTACTGTTTTTTGTTACCACCTTTTTAGGGCGTGTTTGGTGTGGATATTTATGCCCACAAACTGTCTGGACCTTTATTTTTATCTGGTTTGAAGAAAAAATTGAAGGTACCGCTAATCAGCGTAAAAAACTGGACAGCCGCGAACTTGATTTTGACAAATTCTGGCGTAAAGCCTTAAAACATACTTGTTGGTTATTTTTCTCAATACTAACGGCACTAACGTTTGTCGGTTATTTTGCACCGGTTGATGAAGTGTTTATTGACTTTTTTACTTTTCAGGCCTCGTTTGCTTTAGCAGCGACTGTTTGGTTCTTTGCTTTTTGTACTTATGGTAACGCTGGCTGGATGCGTGAAATTATGTGTCTACATATGTGTCCTTATGCACGCTTCCAATCAGCGATGTTTGATAAAGATACCTTAACGGTTTCATATGACTTTAATCGCGGTGAAAGCCGTGGTGCACGCTCTCGTAAAGTAGCACATGAATCATTAGAATTAGGTGACTGTATTGACTGCAACCTTTGTGTGCAGGTCTGTCCAACCGGTATAGATATTCGTAACGGCTTACAATATGAATGTATAAACTGTGGTGCATGTGTTGACGCATGTGACGGGGTTATGGACAAAATGAATTACCCGAAAGGGCTAATACGTTACACCACCGAGCATGAGTTACAAGGTAAAAAAGTTCATTTTATTCGTTCAAAATTAGTGGGTTATGCCATCGTTCTGGTAGTAATGTGTAGCTTGTTAGTTTTAGAAATTGTTAATCGAGCTCCGGTCACTATGGACATTATTCGCGACAGAAATGAACTGGCCAAAGAAAAATTTAACGGTGATATAGAAAATGTGTACACCTTAAAAATCTTAAATAAATCGCAAACTGATAACGTTTATCGCTTGTCTGTTAAAGGTATTGAAAACACTAAGTGGCATGGCGAGCAAGAAGTCATGGTAAAAGCCGCCGCTGTGTATACGTTACCAATGAGTCTGTCCGTAGATCCCTATGAATTAAAAGGTTACATGACCGATATTTCATTTGTTATTGAGTTGGTTTCAGAGGAAGATGATGTTTCTCTTGAACATGAAAGCAGGTTTTTTAATAAACGCTAATGTCTGTATTTGATTTTACTACCCTATCACCCGACTTGATCTTAGATGGCCTAGAAAGTACAGGCCTCTTTGTTGACAGTGGCTTGCTGGCTTTAAATAGTTATGAAAACCGTGTTTATCAATTTCACGACGAAGATAAGAAAAAATACGTCACCAAGTTTTATCGACCGCAACGCTGGACCGAAGCTGAACTTAGAGAAGAGCATAGCTTTTCTTTTGAGTTAGCAAAACATGAATTACCCTTAGTTGCGCCGTTAAAAATTGGTGGTGAATCGCTTTTTTCTCATCAAG
Organism: Colwellia sp. BRX8-7; assembly: GCF_014077275.1. Taxonomy (NCBI): domain Bacteria; kingdom Pseudomonadati; phylum Pseudomonadota; class Gammaproteobacteria; order Alteromonadales; family Colwelliaceae; genus Colwellia; species Colwellia sp. BRX8-7. The sequence continues at coordinate 130,934 of NZ_JACGVP010000003.1, forward strand.
GTTTTCATTTTGCTATCTACCCTTGTCGAGGCGGACGTATTTTCGAAGTAGACAATTTAGATCAGCTTGAATGGATGGGACGATTTTTAGGGCGTATTCATGCCGTCGCAGCGACAAAACCTTTTAAACATCGCCCGACCTATAACAAGCAAGAGATGCTTTTTCAGGCCACTGATATTATAAAAGACTCTGGTTTTGTGCCAAACTACCTAAGCAAAGCTTTCTTTACTATTTTAGAACAAGTGGTTGATATTGCTGCGCAGCAATATCAACCCAGCCATGAAATACGTTTACACGGTGATTGTCATGCCGGTAATATTTTATGGACAGACAAAGGTCCACATTTTGTCGATTTAGATGATTGTCGCATGGGACCTGCTATTCAAGACCTATGGATGATGCTTTCAGGTGATCGCCAACAACGGTTATTACAACTTGATACTATGCTTTCGGGATACGAAGAATTTTATTCATTTGAACCCAAGCAACTTATTTTGATAGAATCATTACGTACCATGCGTGTTGTTAATTATATGGCTTGGTTATGTAAGCGTTGGCAAGATCCAGCGTTCCCGCATAACTTCCCATGGTTTAATACCGATAAGTATTGGGAACAGCAAATTTTAATGTTGAAAGAGCAAGTGTCTGCCCTTCAACAGCCACCATTAAGTTTATTACCTGCATAATTATTAATAGCGCAGGGCTATTGTTTGAGGAAAAACGTTAAATGAAAAAATTATTGAGTTTATTTGTGATGTTATTATTGCCATTAATGGCATCAGCAGCAAATTATCAAGAAGGTACGCATTACACGATCGTGAGCGAACAGGCGACCAAAAAGCCTGAAGTACGTGAATTCTTTTCATTTTACTGTCCACATTGTTTCAAGTTTTCACCTTTCATGACTAGCGTTAAAAAGCAGTTACCAGCAGGGGTTAAATTTGAATTCAATCACGTTGATTTTTTACGTGGCGCTTCTCAAGTTATGCAGGAAACGTTAAGTAAAGCGGTAGTTGTTGCCGAGCAAATGGACATGGAAAGTAAGCTAATGGGCGCACTTTTTAATTATATTCATGTGCAGCGCGCAGTCTTTACTTCTGAAAAAGATATTCGTAATGTTTTTGTTTTGAATGGCGCTGACGGCGAAAAGTTTGACAAATTAATGAAAAGCTTTGGTGTAAATAGCCAAGTAAAACAAATGAAGAAAAAGCAAACCTACTACGCAAAAAGTGGTGGTTTAACTGGTGTGCCAGCCGTTATTGTTAATGGCCGCTACAAAATTGAAAATGCAGGTTTAGACAAAAAAAACTTTGAAGCTGACTATAATAACTTAGTGAAGTATTTGTTAACACTCAACTAAATAACCGTTAGCAAGATAATAAAAAAGGAGCTAAACAGCTCCTTTTTTATTGCGTTTTTTTTCTTTTTTATACAATAAATAGCCAAAAATTAACGCAACAACCAGTAAAGATAAACTCAGTAATATTTGCTGTTCCTCACCAACTTTAATACCTGCGCCCAGTAATGAAAATATCAACATCTGTGGAATAAAGCCAACACAAGTGCCTGTAACATAGGGGACAAACTTTACCTTAGCCATGCCTGCCAATATGTTGGTTAAAAAGTTTGAGCCCGCAGGTAACAAACGAATAACTAGAGCTTTGCTGAAGGTGTCCGTTGAGAAAAAAGCAGACAACACCATTACTTTGTCGGGGTAAGCGTCAAGCACTCTTTGTCTAAAAAAGGTTTTTGCGATAAATAACGTTAGCATGCAACCGAGTGTTGCCGCTAAAGTGGCCAGCAACGTCCCATAAACAATGCCAAAGATGTAACCACAAGAAAAAGCAGCGACTTGCCTGGGTAAACCGATACTGGTCAGTAATGCCAATAGGCTTAAAACCATTAACACCCCCAGATATCCTTGAGGAATAAACTGGTCAAGTAGTGGCTGTAGGTTGTTGTTTTTCAATACATCTAAAGAAAATAACACGCTAAAAAGAATGGCAATACTAATTAATGTGGTCATTAAAAAAAGTGTTTTAGTTTGTTTGCTCAGCATCTATATCCATATTAAACAATCATATCTGATAAAATTTTCGCTTTAGCTAAACTAAACTCTTCATCGGTTAAAAAACCTTGTTGCTTTAAATCAACAAGCTTGTCTAGCGAACTTATTAATTCGGAATCATGAACAACGATGTCGTGCAATACAGCTGCGGTTTGCTTACTAGGTAGGGGGTCTTTTATTACGGATGCATCAATGCTTTCAGGCTCGGCCTTTTTTTTCTTAAAAACTTTTTTTATCGCGCTCTTAACTATGGTTACTTTCAGCGGTCGTACCGTTGTTGCTTCTGGATTCAGCTGGCTGGCAATAAGCCAACTCCAATCAATTAATGACTCTAAAATATCAAAATATTTAGCTTTGGTTAGACGCTGGTTACCTTTTCTAAAATATAAGCATACAACATATGTTTTAGCGTTTTTATCGGTTAAATAAAGCAGGACTTGTCGAGTTTCATCATTAATAAGCTTATGGCGATGCGCTTGATTAAATGACAAGCGCAGTTTGTTCTCGCATTGCTCATTGTAACCATGGTCAATATCCTCATTAATAATACTGACGTTGCTATCGTTTACCCAAATTTCACTTTTAACAATATCGGCAATAGCCAATTGACTGTCTATTTCTGACTGATGGCGCTTGTAAAACGATACGGTGGTTTGGCTAGTATCGAGTTCAAAGCGTGCAAACATACCTCTTAATTTTGCTTTTTGATTGACCGTTTTTAGTCGTACTCGATAAAACACCACCGCAACCACCAATATAAACAGGGTAAGCAGTAGTTTGCCATAAGCGCTATTGTTGAGTGGCGCCGATTGTTCATCACTTTTATTCTCCACCTGAATACGCTTACTATTCTCACTTTTTAACGGGATAGCCTTTACTGATAATAATTGTTTATTGGTTAAATCTAACAGTAAGGGTTCGCCGTTGTGATCAAAGAGTAATGACACTTTATTTTTTGGAGAAAGCTCATCACGACTAAAAGACAAAATAGGTAATGCAGCAGCGCCACTTTGAGCTTCACTATTTACCGTCGTGGTATTCAATTGGGCAAGTTGCCAATTTTTTGCATCGTTAATAAGATATAAGACACTACCTACAGACGCTTCTAAGTTTCGCCCATAATAAGGGAAAATATTTCCATCAGTTCCTTGAGTAGATTTCAGCGGAAAAACAAGGTTATTTTGGTAAGAGTCTCGCCAGTCAGCACCTTTATCAGCAACAACAACTTGGTGACCGCCATCGTAGTCATGTTCTACGAGTAATGCGCCATAATGTTTTTTTGACCACGAAAAAGAACTAATGCTTTGAGCGCCTAAAATAAAAATCTCATTGTTAACGTCGTTTGTTTTCATAAAAGGGTTACTACTTGGCACCCTATAATTTCTTAAGCCAAATTTCTCAGGATTAATGCGTAACACAACGCCAGAATATAAAGCGCCTTCGCTAGCGTTGGCTGAGCTAGCGTTACTGTCAGACAAAGCAACAAGCATTAAGCCATAATCATCGTGCCATACTTTATTATATGGATTAAAGGCAATTTTCTGTATTTGATGTGTGGCAGTTGGCACCGCAATTCTCAGCACTTCTCTGCGTTTCTGCACATCAATTTTAATTGCCGCTGTGTTGTCGTATTGCCACTGTGTTATCACAGCGTCAAATGGCAATGCAACGGGATCGGCTAACAGCGTTAATCGCGCAACATTATTGTTTATTTTAGCGGGCTCAATATGTGCAGTAAAAAAGCTTTGGAAGCCAGTTTTATCTGCTAACGAAAAACTGGGGTGAAACGTTAGCGCGGTTAATTTAACTTGTTTATCGGTAGTATGATTATTTAAAGGTAAGCTTGCTAAAAAAGTGAGCTTGGCATTATTAAGTAAAGACAATTCGCCAGCAGCGTCTGCAATTAAGTATTGCTGCTTATTCTCACTGTTAACAGGTAATGCAATTACGGTTGTTTTATTGGTTGAACTTAGGCTAGGCAGCTGCGCTAAAACTTCGAGTTGAACTTCTTCAGCAATCGCTGTTAAGGGCGTTAATAGGCAGCAAAAAGCCAGCAACATTGGAAGTGATCGCGTAGTTATTTTTTTTATATAATGAAAAACGTCCATATTTTGCCAACAATCCTAATTTTATAAAATTATAGGTAATCCATTTTAATGTTTCAATAAAATGACTTGGTGTGAATCAATAAATTGTGATTTTTTACTATCATTGAGATAGCTTAATCTTCCGTCGACAACTAATTGGTCGCCTAGCTCGGCCTTATCTTTAATATAATGTGCTTGTTTGCCCCAGATATGTACCGAACGTTCGATAGAAATATTTTGGGTTTGCTGTGTTATAGGCGAATACACTAAATTATTAACGGTTAAGTTAAGCGCGACTAATTCTTTATTATTCTCGGTTAGTACTAAATCAATATCGCTGCTTATTTCACCACTCATATGCACTTGGTTTATTGATTGGGCGTAACCCTTTGCAAATGTTTGTGCATAAGTGGCGTGTAATATTTCACGGTTAGCTTTTTTACTATTAAGTAAATAGCCTTGCACTAAAATAACATCACCCTTTTGCGAGTGAATAAGTGAACGATCAACAATATCACCAATAACTTTAACCGTATGATAACTCGTCCATTCTTTAAACTGTTGGCTCGTTTTGTCAAACCATCGGCTATGGGTCGCTAATACTAACTCAGCTACAGCAAGGACCGGGTTTGCTTGATAACGAATATCAGGCTTAGCAACTAAATTTCCTAATAAGGTTACTGAACATAAATGATTTTGGCTTAGATGATTTGTCATGGCAATTTAATAAAAAAAACTATAGTGCTAATTTACTGAAAATCATCAAATTAAGCAAATACATGACATTAAATAACCATAATTTTTCTGTACTTTGATGATAAAATTGTTAGTATGCCGAACAAACCAAGGGGTGCAATAAAAAGCTGTTGTTAATAGGCTTTTGTATTGCTGAGAATTTTTACCCTTAATACCTGAAACGGATAATGCCGGCGTAGGAATGGTTAATATGTTAAATATTTATCGTAAACACTTTGTGTAAGTGCTTACTTACGGTGTATTTGCCTTATTGCTCTTTTTTGCTTGCATGCCACAAAAAGAGCCCAGTATGAATTTTATAAAATCTCCTATTTCAATTGCGGTAACAACGACTTTATTGACTTTTGCTAGCGTCACACAAGCAAATGAATCAACTGATATTGAGCGTATAACCGTCACTTCCAGTTTTAATAAGCAATCTTTAGCGCAAGCTCCTACTAGTATTGCAATCATCGACCAACAAAAAATAGCTGAGCAGGGCATTCAACATTTTGAAGAAGTTATTAATGGTGTCGCCAACTTAAATTTCTCTGGTGGAACATCTCGTCCGAAATATTTACAAATTAGAGGCGTCGGTGAACGCTCTGAATACCGCGGTGCGCCAAACTCATCAGTGGGTTTCATTGTTGACGATATCGATTTGTCAGGCTTGGGCATGGCAGCTTCTATGTACGATGTTCAACAAGTTGAAGTCTTAAGAGGTCCACAAGGTACACGTTTTGGTGCCAATGCGCTTGCGGGTTTAATTTACATAAAATCAAAAGACGCAACAGAATTACCCGAGCATGGTTTTAAAGTAACGTTAGGCAATGACGACTTAATTAATGTTGCCGGTTATAGCTCTGGTGCTGTCACCGAAGACTTAAATTACCGCATATCATTAGAGCAACATCAACAAAACGGTTATCGCGACAATCTTTATCTAAATAGAGATGATACTAATGGCATTGACGAGTTTTCTGGAAAGTTCAAATTGCAATATACGGCAACAGAAGATTTAAGTGTTGATTTTACTTATATATTTGCAGATAACGATAATAGTTTCGATCCTTGGACATTAGATAACAACGGCTTTAATACGATCACGGACAACCCTGGTGTTGATAATCAAAAATCGCATGGCGGCGCACTAAAATTTAGTTTTGAAGGTTTGTCATTCGCAAAATTCGAAGCGATAAGCAGCTATACCACGACAGAGCATCAGCACGCTTATGATGGTGATTGGGCAAACGCAGATTATTGGGCAAGTAAAAGTTGTGATGGTGCGCCATGTGAATACAGTTACCTGTGGGACAAACGCGCCGATAGAGATGTTTGGTCACAAGAGTTTCGATTATCATCAAATGACGCCTCAAGAATTTTTGACAATACAACTGCTTGGCTAGTGGGTACTTACATTAGCAAAATGAATGAAGATAACGACCTTGACTCTTTTTATAATGGTTGGGAAGACGAAATACTCGACTCTACATACTCAGCTAATAATTATGCAATTTTCACCCAGTTAGACAGTGCTCTTAGCTATGGCCATGAGTTATCAGTAGGTTTGCGCGTTGAAAAACGTTCAACCGATTATAGCGATAGTGCTGGCGATGAGTTTGACCCGTCTGAAACCATGTGGGGCGGACACATCGCCTTGAGTAAGATCATTAACAATGAGCATTCTGCCTATGTTCGTGTCGCGCGTGGCTACAAAGCGGGTGGTTTTAATATGGATTTACCCGAGCAATTAATCCAATTTAAAGAATTTGATACCGAAGTCTTAGTCAATTATGAATTAGGTCTGCAATCGAATATGCTAAATAATACCTTAGTCAGTCGACTAGCCTTATTCTATATGGACAGACAAGATCAACAAGTTAATGCTTCTCAACAGAACCCTGATAAGCCACAGCAATTTACCATTTACACGGCAAATGCCACCAGTTCAAGCAGTTACGGTTTGGAACTTGAGTTAACATATCAAGTTAATAATAATTTAACGATCGACTCGACAGTGGGCTACCTAAACGCAACATATGATGTTTATGGTTATTCTGACAAGTACGGTACAAACATTGACATTTCAGGACGCGATTTAGCACACGCACCAAGCTATACCTTTAGCCTTGGCTCTACGTATCGCAGCGACAATGGCGTTGTCTTCAATGTGAACTGGTCAGGAAAAGATGAATTTTTCTTCTCTGATAGCCATGACGAAAAAGCGTCAAGTTCAAACTTATTAAATGCGAAAGTTGCTTATGAACTCGCTGATTGGTCTATTTCACTTTGGGCTAGAAATATTACCGATGAAAAAATCGCAACACGCGGCTTCTTCTTCGGCAACGAACCTGATTTAGATTGGGTAGCTAAAAAATATCAACGCTTTGGCGCACCAAGACAAATTGGTGTAACGTTTGATTATAACTTCTAAGGTTAAGCACTCTTCAGCTAACACGCGGTCATGTTGAATTGATATGCCGCGATGCTGAATTGATATGCCGTAATACTGAAGTAACACGCCGTTATGTTGAACTAACATGTCGTCATGCTGAAGTAACACGCCGTCATGTTGGACTAACATGTCGTCATGCTGAATTTATTTCGGTATCTGTATTAGTGGCTTAAAGTAATGAGATCCTGAAACAAGTTCAGGATGACGGAGGGTGTTCAGGATGACGGGATTTTTAGCTTGGCAGAGCAGTTATTAAAAGCGCCTTGGCGTTACGTTGAAGTAACATGTCGTCATGATGAACTAACACGTCGTCATGTTGAAGTAGCATGCCGTAATACTGAAATAAAACGTCGTCATGCTGAATTTATTTCAGTATCTGTATTTGTGGCTTAGAGTAATGAGATCCTGAAACAAGTTCAGGATGACGGGATTTTTAGCTTGGCAGAGCCGTTGTTAAAAACCGCCTTGCCGTTGTGTTGTACTAACATGTCGTCATGCTGAATTTATTTCAGTATCTGTATTTGTGGCTTAGAGTAATGAGATCCTGAAACAAGTTCAGGATGACGGGCGGTGTTCAGGATTACGGGTTTTTTAGCTTGGCAGAGCAGTTCTTAAAAACCGTCATGCCGTTATGTTGAAGTAAAACGCCGTCATGATGAAGTAACATGCCGTAATACTGAAGTAAAACGCCGTCATGCTGAATTTATTTCAGTATCTGTATTTGTGGCTTAAAGTAATGAGATCCTGAAACAAGTTCAGGATGACCGGGGGTGTTCAGGATTACGGTTTTTTTTGTTCACTGGAAAAAGTGGCATACCATTAGGAAATAATATGAAAATATCTATAGAAATTAGTTTGTACCCCCTAGCGGAAGAAAAGTTTAAAACTGAAATTTGGGCGTTCATCAAGCGCCTTCGTAATGTAGTGGGCTTAAATGTAGTGACTAATGGCATGAGTACACAAGTATTTGGAGACTACGACTTAGCTACCCGTCATGTCATGGCAGAAATAAAACATGTCCATCAAACCTTAAATGCTGCTGTTTTTGTGTGTAAGTTTATTGGTGGTGATCGCTCAGAAGTCGAAGCTGAAAGCTAATGGTTGAATCTTTATCAGCAACAGTCAATTATTTTACGCATTTGCCTCTCTGGGAATTATTAGCGGTAATTTCAGCATTATTTTATGTGGTGTTAGCGGCAAAAGAAAATATTTGGTGTTGGCCAGCAGCGCTCGTGAGTACCATTATTTATAGCGTTATTTTTTATGATGTTTATTTATGGATGGACGCCTTATTGCAGGTTTATTATTTAGCGATGGCCATCTTTGGCTGGTATTGCTGGCGTCATGTTTCTTCGTCGCAAAATAACGCAACCAATAATAGTCATACAGGCACAGCATTGGCTATTCAAAGCTGGTCGCTACTCTTTCATACCAAAGTAGTGGTCTTACTAACTGCTTGCTCTTTGGTTATTGGCTGGCTAATGGACAATTACACGCCAACACACTTCCCTTATTTAGATTCTGCAACTACGGTATTTGCGGTGTTTGCGACCTATTTAGTCACTAAAAAGGTTTTAGAGAATTGGTTGTACTGGATAGTCATCGATTTTGTTTCCATTTATCTCTATTTAGAAAAAGGCTTACAACCTACCGCTGTGTTATTTGGCTTATATGTAGTAATGGCTATGGTCGGTTATGCAATTTGGTATAGTAAATATCAAAAGAGTCATCAACAAGCAGCAGGCAATATAGCCTCGGCGACTGAGTAGTTGAGTGGCGGCTTTAATCAATCAAAAAAGTAACAGCAGTTCTGAAGAGATTAAAGCCTTACCTTGTTTTATTCATCGCGATTGTAAAATTGAGCGATTAACAGGGGGTGAAAGTCATCAATGTTTTAAAGTGACGGTTAACAAAAACACTACTAAGCAAAATTTTTTTGTAAAGTCTTTCGCGGGCCATCAACAAACAGCAAAAGCCGAGATTGCCAGTCACTTATTAGTAGCAGAAATCGGTGTAGCACCGGCTATAATTTATCATTCAGCATCATGGCTTGTTACCGAATTTATTACCGGTGATTCATTAAGCGATTTTTATAAGCAACAAACTGTCAGTGTAGCTAATAGCAAAGTTACGGTGGCGATGTACTTAATGGTAAAAACCCATCAGTTAACACCGCCAGAAAATCATCCGGTGTTAGCTATTGAAGAACTGCTTTACCACCAAGCTTCCAATAGTAAACTCTCGCAGTCTCAGCATGTCGCGCTAAAGAAAATAATCAGCGAAATAACACCTCCGCAAGCCAAGCATAATCACTTAGTACTTTGTCATGGTGATGTGAATTATGAAAACATTCGTGTAAGCGCTTTGTTTACTAATGAAAATCCGCAAAAGCATACTTGGTTAGTCGATTTCGAATGCAGCTGTTTAGCTGAAGCCGAATATGATCTCGCCATGTTTATTGCGATTAACGAATTCAGTGTTAACGATATAGATGCTCTAATACAAGACTATCAGCAATTTACTAATGCCACGATTGATAAAGAAAAAGTGCGTGCATATTTCGCTTGTTGTTATCTCATTAATGGCTTGTGGTACTTCGAGGCCGGCTATCAACACAAGCAAGCGCAAAAATTAATGGCTAAGGCACACCAGCAGTTTGTACTTTTTGATCAATTAGGCTTGTTAACAGAAAAAATAACATTATTATTTTAATCTGTACTATCTTTATTATCCTCAGTAATTTACTCAGTAATAGCTACTATTTATAAAGTAGCTCTATTGAATTTAGTTACTGGCTATTTAGTAGTTTATATCAACTTATATCGCGACGTTACTTTTGTATCACGGTGATTTATTTAAGTTATTGAACATCTGGCAGCGTAATAAAAATGCAATAAAGGCTTAAGATTTTAATAATGCAAATCAGCCGTTAAATATTTATTTTATTGTTATTCTTTTTGTTGATCAGGCGTGATGTCGATGCTAATATTTACTACAAAGATCATTCTGTTGTTTATCTATATAACAAGGAATGTTAGGTTTTTTACTTTCAAATCAGGGATTAACAATGAATAAAATTATGCTCACAACAGTTGCTGCGGCAATTTCTTTGACTTTATCGGCATGTTACCAAGATGATGGTACTGTTCTTGCGCCAAACCAAGCGCCACCGGTTCCACCAACGCCTTCTACATTAGATGTATCAGGTTCTGGTATCAAAGGTGTATTAGCTAACGCTTTAGTTGAAGTTTTTGATAGCTCAGATGTAGAAACTGCTCTAGCTAACACTCAAACAGATGAAAATGGTGATTACACACTTTCATTAACTGATGCTTCTGGTGAAGCAATCACAGGTACTTTTTTCGTACGCGTAAGTGCTGACGAAGATACTACAATGATTTGTGATGCTCCAGCTTGTGGTGACGTAGTTAGAGGTGGCGTTGTTCCAGCATCACAATTAGTGGGCTTAGAACTTTCAACAATGAGTAATTCTGACGGTAGCGGTACAATCTCTGCTGAAGTTAACGCATTAACAACACTTGCAACTGAAACTATTTTAGCTGTAATTGAAGACGATGCAGATATCGACCTTTCTGACCCAGAAGTTTTTGAAGCGTTTCAAGTAGATGCTTCTCGAGTGATTGGTGCTACTTTAGGTTTAGATTTATCTGAAACTAACATTTTTGACGTTGTAATTGTTGATGCTTCTGTATCTGCAAATGTATCAACAGACGATATGATAGCAGCAACGTTAACGCTTATTAACGGTTCGCTTTCAGGTTTAGAGCCAGGCACTGATGAAACTCTTGCTGATGCAATTAAAACTTATATCGCTGCTGTTAAACTAGTTACTAAAGCGATTATTAATAACCCTGGTGCAGCATTAGATGCTGACTCAGTAGCGGCAATGGCAAGAATTAATGCTGTTCAAGCTAAAGTTTCGCAAGCAATTAAAGATTTAGCATCAGTTATTGCTGGCGATACAGGTAATGCTGTCGGTATTGTAAATATTCCTGACGTAATCAATCCTGATGATATCGCAGCTTCTGTTGATTTAGATGACGACATTACTGGTGGTACAGGTGGTACTGGCGGTACAGGTGGTACTGGCGGTAACTAATCCCAGTAACTATTATCTGAATAAAAACCGATAGATTTATCTATCGGTTTTTTTTTGCCAGAAATGCTCAATAATAATGCTAAATATAGAAGAATAGATCAGTATAATCAGCTAAATATTTAATTGCAGAATAACTCCGCCACCGCCATAATCATTGCAAGGTAGCTATATTTAATAATACTAGCATAGCGTTTGTAATAGTCGTGCTTTCACTCTTGTTTAGTCGTTTTAATTTAATTGTCTAAGTTAGCTTTAGTTTATCTATAGTTAGTTTATTGCAAGCTAGTTATAACCTAAGTTATTTAGTTATTTCGCTATATCGTTTTGGTTTGATATAATTTTTTGTAAGATTTTGACATAAAAAATGTAAAATAGGGCATATATGAATAAGAATAAATTAACACATTTAAAAGCACTGGAAGCTGAATCAATTCAAATAATGCGTGAAGTTGCTGCTGAATTTGATAATCCTGTTATGTTGTATTCAATAGGGAAAGATTCTTCTGTTCTTTTGCATTTAGCGCGTAAAGCTTTTTATCCGGGTAAAATTCCCTTCCCATTAATGCACGTTGATACGGATTGGAAATTCAAAGAAATGATTGAATTTCGTAATAATCTAGCAGAAAAGTATGACTTCGATTTAATCGTCCATAAAAACCCAGAAGGGCTTGCTATGGGTGTAGGTCCGTTTACTCACGGTAGTGCAAAACATACCGACATCATGAAAACACAAGGTTTGAAGCAAGCATTAGACATGCATGGTTTTGACGCCGCTTTTGGTGGTGCTCGTCGTGATGAAGAAAAGTCTCGTGCTAAAGAACGTGTTTATTCATTTCGTGATAAAAATCATCGTTGGGATCCTAAAAACCAACGTCCAGAGCTTTGGAATATCTATAACTCTAAAGTTGATCAAGGTGAAAGTATTCGTGTGTTCCCATTGTCTAATTGGACCGAGCTTGATATTTGGCAGTATATTTATCAAGAAGATATTGAAATGGTTCCACTTTATTTTGCAGCCAAAAGACCTGTCGTTAAACGTGATGGCTCATTAATCATGGTAGATGATGAACGCATGCCATTAAACGAGGGCGAAGTGCCTGAAATGAAATCAGTACGTTTTAGAACGCTAGGTTGTTATCCACTTACCGGCGCTATTGAATCGACTGCAACAACATTGCCTGAAATTATTCAAGAAATGCTTTTAACAACCACTTCTGAGCGACAAGGTCGAGTCATTGATAATGATTCAGCCGGTTCAATGGAAAAGAAAAAAATGGAAGGGTACTTTTAATGAACACTGAACAAACATTATTGGCAACAGATATTGAAGGCTACTTAAAGCAGCATGAAAACAAAGATATGCTGCGTTTTATCACCTGTGGCAGTGTAGATGACGGTAAGTCGACATTAATAGGCCGCTTACTTTTTGATAGCAAAATGATTTTTGAAGATCAGATGGCTGCTATTGAAAAAGATTCTAAAAAGTTTAATACCACAGATGGTGATTTTGATTTAGCGTTACTCGTTGACGGTTTACAGTCTGAACGCGAACAGGGTATTACTATAGATGTTGCTTATCGTTACTTTGCTACCGAGCAACGTAAATTTATTATTGCCGATACTCCAGGCCATGAGCAGTACACACGTAACATGGCAACGGGTGCTTCTACATGTGACTTAGCCATTATATTAATTGATGCGCGTCATGGCGTGCAAGTGCAAACACGACGTCATTCATATATCTGTTCATTATTAGGTATTAAGCATGTGGTTATTGCTATTAATAAAATGGATGCAGTAGATTATGACCAAAAGACATACCAAAAAATTAAAAGTGATTACCGTGAATTTGCTAAATCATTAAAAATTGAAGATGTTCGTTTTGTGCCTATTTCAGCTTTACGCGGCGATAACGTAGTCAACGAAAGTGAGCATATGCCTTGGTACCCAGGGTCACCTTTGCTTAAATTATTGAATACCGTGCAAATTAGCGGTGAAAAAAATAGTGCTTTTCGTTTTCCTGTTCAATACGTTAATCGTCCTAATTTAGACTTTAGAGGATTTGCCGGTACGATCGCTTCAGGTGAAATTCGTGTTGGTGATACTATTGTTGCGCTACCTTCAGGTAAGCAAAGTAAAATTAAGTCGATAGTAACTTTTGACGGCGAACTTGAAACGGCTTATGCCGATATGGCTGTAACGCTGACGCTTGAAGATGAGATAGATGTTAGTCGTGGTGACATGATCGTGCGACCGCATGAGCAACCCGCTTCTTCTAATACGTTTAGTGCAGATGTGGTGTGGATGGATGAAGCGGCACTACAAATAGACCGTGAATACATTATTAAAGTAGGCACTCATGCTACGTTTGGCTCTGTTGATAAAATAGAGTATAGCGTTAATGTTAATACCATGGAAAAGCAAGACGTACAGCATTTAGCGTTGAATGAAATAGGGCGTTGTAACTTTACGTTAAACGAACCTGTGCAGTTTGATGCTTATCAAGAGAACCGTCAAACAGGTGCTTTTATTATTATTGACCGTTTGACCAATGCAACAGTTGGCGCGGGCATGATAGCTTCACAACTGACACAATTGGAAAAAGGACAGCCTAAAAAGTACAGTGATTACGAACTTGAACTTAATGCGTTTGTTTGTAAGCACTTTCCTCATTGGGGAGCTAAAAACTTAGCTAAAAAGTAACGAGACTAAAAGATGTAAACTAAGGGCAATGAGGTCGTGTAAAAAACAGCTAGCAATATCTCAGTTTTTTACTCAGCCGCTTTGCTCTTAGTTATTATTTGTCTCTAATTTTTTCTTAAGATTAGCTGTTAAAAGTTAACAGGGTTTATATATTTGAATATAGATGCAGCGTTCGTACTATTAATCTTTATTAGTACAATTATAGGTTTATTAAAGTTTCAGAAGCAGCCTGGAAAGGTCTTTGGCTTTACTTTTATTGCACTTATTATTAGTGGACAAGTTTCAAATGAAGCTGTGTTAGCTAGTATGTCTAATAAAGGCTTAATAACGCTTATTTTGTTGATACTGTGTTCTTTAGCGTTAGAAAAAACCCGCTTACTGCGTATACTCGCCAGCAAAGTTTTATTCTCAAGTTATGGCAAAACCTGGATCAGGCTTTTTAGTTTAACGGTTGTTTCTTCAGCCTTGTTAAATAATACCGCCGTTGTCTCTACCATGCTGGCGCCGATTCGCAATAACCCTTATCATTCTGCCAGTCGATTATTATTACCTTTGTCTTATGCGGCTATTTTTGGCGGTACGCTAACCTTAATTGGCACGTCTACTAACTTAATTGTTAACAGTTTAGTCTTAAATGCTGATCTACCTGCCTTAGGATTTTTTGATTTTTTCCCGGTAGGTGTTTTTATCGTCATTACTTGTGGCTGTGCGCTGTGGTTTTTATCTAAATATCTCCCCGAAACAGATATTAATTCAACGCTAGAAAGTTCATATTTATTAGATGCTAAAGTAGAACTTAACTCGGCATTGATTGGCAAAACCGTAGAAGAAAACGCTTTAAGGCATTTAGACTCTTTATTTTTAATTGAAATAATTCGCGCTGGGCAAACGATTACCCCTGTTTCTCCCGACCAAGTTATTAGTGCCAACGATAAGCTTATTTTTAATGGTGACGTTACTAAAGTAAACCAACTTAAGCAGTTTGATGGTTTAACTGTTTTTGCACACAAACAAGGCTTGTCTGATGACAACTTAACGGAAGTCTTTGTTCGCTCTGAAAGTGTACTCATTAATAAAACATTAAAAGGCGTTGGCTTTAGAGCTAAGTTTGACGCTGCTGTGGTAGCAATGAAAAGAGACGGGCAAGCCATTACAGGTAAGCTTGGCGATGTTAGTATTCGTCCGGGTGATTACTTAGTGTTAGCAACGGGCCAAGATTTTAAAGCCAGAAATAATGTTGATAAAAACTTTATTGTTGTCAATGGCGTTGAGCCAGAATCAAAACTTACCGGTAAAAAAGAACCTTTTGTTATTATAAGTTTTTTCTTAACCGTAGCATTAAGTGCACTAGGAATTATTTCTTTATTTAAAGGAATGTTAGTGCTATTTTCTTTTTTCTTATTATCGAATTGCTTGTCTAAAGATGAAGTGATTAGACGTTTTCCAATACAAATTTGGCTGATTATTTCTACGGCGCTGATGCTTGCCAGTGCATTAATAAATAGTGGATTACTAACGTCTCTTGAAACGATTACTTCTTTGTCGGGCAATATTACGCCAACCGTCGCCTTGATTATTATATTTTTATTAACGGTATTATTAACCGAATTGGTCACTAATAATGCCGCAGCCGCGCTAATATTCCCAATAGCTTATAGTATAGCGTTGAACTATGGCGTAAATATTACTCCCTTTATTATGGCAGTAGCCTTTGGTGCCAGCGCTAGTTTTATTAGCCCATACGGGTATCAAACCAATTTAATGGTCTTTAGTGCCGGGCAATACCAGTTGATAGATTTTATAAAAATAGGTGTGCCAATTAGCGTTATATATTGCACTACTGCGATTTGTAGTATTTTATATTTCTTCCCTTTTTAGCTATTAATAGCGTCCAATGATAAATGTGAATTATGAAAAAAAGTAACCCAGCAAGTCCTTATATAGAAAAAAATAACACAGAAAAATCGTCAGATGTGATTTGGCATCAACAGAGTGTCACTGCTGAACAAAAGTCTCAGTTAAAGGGACATAAAGCGGTATTGCTATGGTATACCGGCCTAAGTGGTTCGGGTAAATCTACCGTTGCCAATGCAGTTGAGCAAAAATTACTGGAACGTGGTTGTCACAGTTATTTACTTGATGGTGACAATGTTCGCCACGGTTTAAATAACGATTTAGGGTTCACTGACGAAGACCGTATTGAAAATATACGTAGGATAGGTGAAGTGGCTAAGTTATTTGTAGACGCAGGTCTGCTTGTTTCAACAGCCTTTATTTCCCCTTTTCAAAAAGACAGAGATCAAGCCAGAGCGTTACTTAAAGACGCGTTATTTTTAGAGGTATTTATTGATACGCCTTTAGATGTTTGTGAAAGCCGTGATCCTAAAGGTTTATATAAAAAAGCCAGAGCGGGTGAAATCGTTAATTTTACTGGTATAAGTTCGGCTTATGAAGCCCCTGAAACTGCTGAAATACATATCGAAACAGCGCATTTGTCTATTGAGCAATGTGCTGATTTAGTGATAGACGCTTTAATAAAAAAACAAATTATAAAATCATAGTTTTTACTAATGGCTTTATCGAAAAGAAATAATTGTAAAGACTAAAAAACAAAGGATTTATCTGTGAATTATGACGTATTTAATGGTGATGCCGACGGTATTATCGCCTTGCTGCAATTGCAATTAGCCAATCCGACAGTAAGTGTCAAAATTACCGGCGTTAAACGTGATATTGCTTTACTGCAACAGGTAATTGAAATAACAAATGCCCAAGGCAATAGTAGAGACGAGAGTGTTATTCGTGTTTTAGACATTTCAATGGAAAAAAATAAAGAGGCATTGAATACCTTATTAGCTGAAGGCGGCAACGTAACTTATATCGATCATCATCGTGCGGGTGACATTCCGGAACATGTAAATTTACAAACGCATATTGATTTAGATGCAAATACTTGTACGGCTTTAATCGTTGATAAGATTTTAGCTGGGAAGTTTCATCATTGGGCTATTTGTGCTGCTTTTGGTGACAATCTTATTGCTAAAGCGACTAAGTTAGCCAAGTTAGCGGGTTTAAACGATAACGAATGCGAGCAGTTAGAAACGTTAGGTACTTTAATTAACTACAATGGTTATGGTTCACATATTGACGACTTGCATTTTCATCCGGCAAGGTTATATGAATTACTGTTAGCTTACTCAAGCCCTTTTGATGCGATTAAAGATGCAGACTCTCCTTATTATATTTTGCAAAAACTATATAACCAAGACCATTTGAAAGCCGTTAACACCAAAGCATTTTATGACACAGCGTTATTAACTGCATTTGAATTACCGGATGAAACATGGGCCAGAAGAATAAGTGGTGTTTTTGGTAATGAATTAGCCAATATAAACCCCAAGAAAGCACACGCTATTTTTACAATAAATACAGATAACACCTATACGGTTTCTTTAAGGGCGCCATTAGCGAATAAACAAGGTGCTGGTGATATTTGTAGTCAGTTTACTACAGGTGGAGGACGTGCCGCTGCCGCTGGTATCAATGCGCTTCCTAAAGATAAAATTGAAGCGTTTTTAGCCGCAGTAGCAGCTTACTATAGCTAATGAGTGACGTGGTAAAATAGATAAGCGGTCACTGTAAAAATGAAACTGTTTATTTAACGTGGATTTTGTTTTTAGGAAAAAAGTGGTCCACCCGACAGGACTTGAACCTGTGACCTCACGCTTCGGAGGCGTGAACTCTATCCAGCTGAGCTACGGGTGGTTTGCTGTGTTAAGCGCGGCAAATACTATAATTAATCGTGAAAATTGTCTAGCTTTGTCGTCTTTATTTTAGGTACAGGGGTGAATTCTATCCATCTTTATTGCGCTAAGCAAAAATAATGAAAAAAGATGTACTTTATTCAGCAACAACCCTAAAGTATTGGCTATAATAAAATCAGTTAATTTAACGCGTTATAGAATTGCATATGAAATCACAGAATAGTTTTTTTAGGTTTTTGATGATAGGGATGACAATTCTTGCATCATCATCGACATTGTCGCAGAGTTACGATTTTGAACAGATCATTGTTGAGCCCTACGCCGATATCATAAAACGGACAGGGAAACTTGATTTTAAAAGAACGTTAAATTTGTCATTTAAAAGTAGTGGGTATTTAGCTAAGTTAGCCTTTGATGAAGGTCAGTACTTTGAAAAAAACCAGCTTATTGCATCTTTAGACACACGAGAATTACTGCAAAATAAAAACGCTACTTATGCGCAATTATTACAAGCAAAGCGCGAAGTTAACCGTCAACAAAAACTACTCGAAAATAAATTAAGTTCAGAACAAGATCTTGATCTTGCCTTAACTCGTGTTGAAACAAGCAGAGCTAACTATCAAGTTGCCTTTTATCATTTTGAAAAATCACAAATTTTTGCGCCATTTTCAGGCGTGGTATTAAACCGTTATACTGAACTAGGTGAACTACAATCGCCAGGCAGTAATGTACTAAAAATAGCCGCTTTAGAGCAAAATTGGGTGGTAAAAGTTGCCTTAACAGGTAACGAAGTCAGCCAAGTGCGTTTAGGTCAAAAAGTGAATGTTTCTTTACAGGCACTTGGAAGTGTTATTGGCGAAGTAAGTAAAATACCCGCAATTTCAAACACCAAGGGTAATATGTTTATCATTGAAGTGTTGCTACCAAATATTAACCTGAACAGTGGGATTGTTGCTGGGCAAATTGCCGAAATCATTATCGATTTCACCAGTGATAACTTTGTTTATCGCTTACCGATATCAGCATTGATTTCTGTTAACGATAAAGGGCAAGCTGTTGTTATTGTCAAAGACAATCAAGAACTAGTTTATCAGTATTACGATATTTACCGTTTAGATAACCAATTTGTGTATTTGTTTGCTTCAGTTGATGGTCAACCCATACAAATAGTCAGTAGTGGCTGGCAACATATTAAATTAGGTAAGTAATTACTATGCTGTTACCTAAACTCGCTATAAAGAACGCACAATTTACCCTAACAATAGTGGTGCTATTAGTACTCGTTGGTATTGTTTCCTACTTTCAAATGCCACGTTCAGAGGATCCACAGTTTGATATGCCCATCACCTTAATTGAAGTGATCTACCCTGGCGCATCACCAACAGATATTGAAACTTTAGTGGTTAATCCGCTCGAAGAAGAATTTTCTGATATAGAAAATATTCAAAAAATAGAATCACAAGTTAAAAATGGTGGTGCACGTATTGAAATTACTTTTCTGTACGGCACAGATCCAGAGGCATCTTATAACAAAGTAAAGCAGGCGGTTTCAACAGTAAAGCCAACACTACCTGAAGGTGTTCATGATTTACTCGTTTTAAAAGCAACGCCTACAAGTGTTGCTATCATGCAATTGGCGCTATGGAGTGAGCCAATAGATTATAAAGTTATGGAGTTTTATGCCAAACAGTTAGAAAAACGTTTAGAAGCGATTAACGATGTTCGAAAAGCTGATGTTTGGGGTTATCCTCAGCAAATTGTCGCCATTGACATTAATTTAGCACAGCTAAAACATTACGGCTTATCTGTTACCGATATTAACTCAATTTTACAAGGACGTGCGGTAAATATTACACCAGGTTATGTTGACGCGAGTTCACGGCGTTTTAATGTAAAAGCTAGTGGTAACTTTGGACAACTAGCTGAGTTAGGTGAAACGGTTATTCGCTCGGATGATAGTTTTGTACTGCGTTTAAAAGACATAGCGACAGTGGAGTTTTCAGGATTAGAACCAAACTATTTAGCTTATTATGATAATAAGCCAGTTATTTTTCTCACTATAGAACAACGACCTAATACAAATATTTTTGGCCTAACTAAAAGTATTGATAATGAAATCGCCAACTTTACTGACAGCTTACCCGATAATATGAAAGTTGATGTTTTGTTTAAGCAAGCCGACAGTGTTGAAATGAGAGTGAATGGTTTTTTTGACAACCTATGGCAAGGACTAGTGCTAGTCGGCATTATGTCATTGTTATTTTTAGGACTACGTGAATCTTTAGTGGTCATTGCCGTTATTCCATTGTCCTTTTTAGTGGCAATAGGTTGGTTAGACTTTAGTGGCTTTGGTTTACAACAAATGTCTATTGTGGGTTTGATTATAGCTTTAGGTTTACTTGTAGATAATGCGATAGTGGTTACTGAAAGCATCCATAGAGAAAAGAAAACAACAAAAAATCTTGCTGAAGCTGCTGCAGTGGGCACAGCAAAAGTAGGTTGGGCAATAACCAGCGGTACTGTAACCACGATGTTAGCGTTTCTGCCTATGTTAATGCTAGCCAGCAACACAGGCGACTTTGTTCGTTCAATGCCGGTAACAGTTGTCTTAGTACTGCTAGCATCTTTATTAATCGCCCTGACATTAACACCACTATTAGCCAGTCGTTTTTTTGCAAAAAATACAGCTGAAAATAAAACTAAAATAAAAACGCTTCAGCATTACGTTAATATATTTGCCGAGCACGTTTATGCGAAGTGGCTGTCACGATTTATGAATGTTCGCTGGATTGTTATCGCTATTGCCGTAGTCTGTTTGGTGGGTATGTTGTCATTATTTGGTAAAGTGGGAGTCAGTCTTTTCCCTAAAGCCGAAAAGCCAATGATTATGCTTGATGTTGAAACACCGCCCAACTCATCGTTAGCCTATACAGATAGCATCATGCAAAAAATGACTGAGGTTATTGAAAAGCATGAGTTGGTTGATAAAGTTGCATTAAATGTCGGCAATGCAAACCCACGTATTTATTATAATCAAATTCCTAAACGTGGTGTGGCAACTTATGGTCAGGTCATTGTTGTATTAAGTGAATATGATGCACAAAGAGTATCTGATTTTGTTAGTCAACTTCGTGAAGAGTTTGGCAAGTGGCAACAAGCCAAAATTACGGTCAGTGAATTTACCCAAGGACCGGTTACCGATCTACCAATAAGTGTTCGACTTATGGGCGAATCACTGTCTGATTTAGAGCAAGTCGCTAATGACCTTTCAAATATGATGGCAAGCACTAAAGGCATTATAAACATTGATAATCCTATTGGCATTGCTAATACCGAACTCTTACTTGATATTGATTATGAAAAAGCGGGCTTATCTAACATTGATATTAATACCCTTGATATTACTTTACAGACAATACTTTCTGGAACGGCTGTAGGTCGATTTAATGATGATAATGGTGAAAGCTATCCTATTGTTGTGCGCCGCAAAAACCCTGATGTTGACGGTTTAGCTGATATTAATGTCACTAACCGTTTAGGTGAAGCTATTCCGCTTAATCAAGTTATTACTACCAAGCTGCAAAAAGGTCGTACTGAGTTCTATCATTATCAAAAGTTACGTATGGCGAAGGTATCTGCAGATGTTGATAAAAATCATACCGTAAGTGAGTTAACCACTAAAGTTATCGACTACTTAGCGCAATATGAAATGCCTGAGGGAGTTAGCTATACCTTGGGCGGAGAAGAAGAATCTCGTCAAGAAAACTTTTCAGGTTTAGCACAAATAATGCTGGTTACTGCTATAGGTATATTTGCGGTGTTGGTCTTACAGTTTAAATCGTTTTTACAACCGCTGGTGATATTTACTTCCATTCCATTTGCGATGGCTGGTTCAGTTATAGGGTTATATATTACGGGTCAATCATTTTCGATGATGGCATTTATAGGTTTAATTAGTTTGTTTGGTATTGTGGTGAATAACGCCATTATATTAATTGATACGGCGAACCGTAACTTTGTTGAGTCGAATAATTTAAAGCAAGCGATACTCGATGCCAGTGCCACCCGTTTTACCCCAATACTATTAACAACATTAACGACTATTGGCGGCTTATTACCACTCACTCTTTTTGGCGGCGGTTTATGGCAGCCATTAGGTACAGTGATTATTTCAGGATTATGCGTTTCGGCGATTGCTAGTTTTCTACTGGTACCGGTATTAACTGAAATATTTACTAAAGAAAATGCAGTGCAGAACGATTAAACAAAAACTCAATAAGAAGTTTATATTATGGATTCATTAGGGCTCTTTGGTTATTCGTTAGCGAGTGCTGCATACTTTGTTTTTGCATTACTCATTTTTGCTGCGCGAAATAAGACAAGCCTAGCTCGCTGGGTATTAGTTTCAGTATTAGTAACCGTCATTGCTAATGTGGTTGCTGCCTTGCAAATACAGATCGGCTTTAGTTTGCAGTGGGCAATGCTTGCTGACGGTATTAAAGTAGCTTGTTGGTCATTGTTAATTCTACTTTGTAACACCGAACAACGTTCTTTTCGAGCGATAATTGCGAATTCCCATATTCGTCAATATATCAAAGTTTGGACCATACTCATGGTTGCTTGCTGGTTGGCGAGTGTCTTACTTCATTACTCTTACGAATACTTATTCCTACTTTTTATTGTGCTTAATTTATGGAGTTTAGTGCTACTAGAACAGTTATACCGAAGTGCTGATTCACAAGTGCGCTGGGCTATTTGGCCGATGGTTATTGCATTAGCCAGCGTTGCAATTTTTGACTTTGTTTTATATGCACAAGCCACAATGGTTGACGGTATTGATTTTGATTTTTGGTTTAGTCGTGGCTTTATCTCTCTTATTGTTGTGCCTTTATTACTGATCAGTACTCGACGGATTCGTAATGGCGCTGTAAGGATTTTTGTTTCTCGACATGTTGTTTTTTATAGCTCAATGTTGATGATTGCCGGTATATATTTGTTGGTTATGGCCTTTGCTGGCTATGTTATTAACTACATAGGTGGAGAGTGGGGCAGCGTTGTTAGTATCGGCTTTCTAATGTTAAGTGCTTTGGTCTTAGTCGCTTTATTGATTACCGAATCGTTGCGCCGGAAATTAAAAGTGTTTATAGCAAAAAACTTTTTTGCTAATAAATACGAATACCGAGATGAATGGTTAAACCTTATCGGAAAAATAGAAACCACCAATGCTGAAAGCTATTATCAAATGGCAACTCAAATAATGATGTCAAAAGTAGATGCTTATGCTGGCGCTATTTTGAAAAAAGTAACAGGTCAACGTTTCAGTGTTCAATATTCTGAAAAATTGCTTCTAGATGATACCTTTAATCAGCAATTGGTCGAGTGCAGTCTTTTTTGTCAACGCCAAGGTTGGATCATTGATATTGAAGAATATCGCCAAACGCCAACTGTTTATCCTGGCTTATCTCTAGACTTATCGTTATTCGATACCAAGAGCATTAGAATTATAGTCCCTATTTTTATTGGTAAAGCATTCTATGGGATGTTTATATTAGCGGGAAAAAATGAAGTTAAGCAATTAAATTGGGAAGACAGAGATTTACTTTTCGCTATATCAAAACAGTTAGGAAATTTCGTTTCTTTACATGAAGCTAATGATAAATTAGCAGAATCAAAACAGTTTGATGCCTTTAACCGAATGTCCGCTTTTTTAGTGCATGATTTGAAAAATGTTCAAGCTCAGTTAGCACTTATTACCTCTAATGCAGAAAAACACCGGGATAACCCAGAGTTTATTGCTGATGTTTTTGAAACGGTAGAGTCAGCGACAGAACGCTTATCTAAAGTACTTTCGCAATTACGTAATAAGCAAGCAGCTCAATCTAAAAGTGAGTTGGTTGATATATCAGCAATCATTAACAGCGTAATAGAGCAGAGAAATATTGAGTTGCCTAAGGTGACCTTTGATAAAATCAACCATTGCGAAATGGCTATTGATAATGAAACGTTTCATTCAGTGCTCAATCACTTAATACAGAATGCACAGGAAGCGACAAGCAAAGATGGCTGGGTTAAAGTAGAACTTACTCAGATAGAAAACCATATAGGAATTAAAATTTCTGATAATGGCTGCGGTATGTCGGCAGACTTTATTAATAATCGACTATTCAAACCTTTTGATACCACTAAAGGTAATGCGGGTATGGGCATTGGTGTCTTTGAAGCCAAGCAATTTGTTGAAGGGATTGCCGGAATAATTAAAGTCGAGAGTATTGAAAATAAAGGCACTGTTTTTATAATAGACTTACCAATAAACCCAAGTTTATAAATGATATATTACCGTGGAATACAGATCCTGAAATAAATTCAGGATGATGTAGTGGTTTCAGGATGACGTACTTGGATTCAGGCTGACGTACGTGGATTTAGGACGACGTACCTAGATTCAGGGCGACGACAGGTAAAGTTGTTTTCCCCGTCATGCTGAACTCGTTTCAGTATCTGGGCTGAGATCCTGATATAAATTCAAGATGACGTAGTGGAATCAGGACGACTACAGATAAGGTTGCTTTTCCTCCGTCATGCTGAACTCGTTTCAGTATCTGGGCTGAGATCCTGAAATAAATTCAAGATGACGTAGTGGAATCAGGACGACGACAGATAAGGTTATTTTCCCCCGTCATGCTGAACTCGTTTCAGTATCTGGGATGAGATCCTGAAATAAATTCAGGATGGCGTAGTGGTTTCAGGATGGCGTAGTGGTTTCAGGATGACGTACGCTGATTTGGGATAACGTACGTCGATTCAGTATGACGTTTGTGGATTCAGTATAACGTGTGTGGTTTCAGGACGACGATAGGTAAGGTTGTTTTTCCCCGTCATGCTGAACTCGTTTCAGTATCCGGGTTAAGATCCTGAAATAAATTCAGGATGACGCTCATGGATTCAGGATGACGCTCATGGATTAGGCTAACGTTCGTGGAATCAGGTTGACGTTTGTGGTTTCATGACGACGATAGGTAAGGTTTTTCCCCGTCATGCTCAACTCGTTTCAGTATCTGGGTTAAGATCCTGAAATAAATTCATGATAACGTTCGTGGATTCAGGATGACGTTCGTGGATTCAGGATGACGGTCGTGGATTCAGAATAACATTTGTTGATTTATAATGACGACAGATGAGGTTGTTCTTTCCCGTCATGCTGAACTCGTTTCAGTATCCGGGCTGAGATCCTGAAATAAATTCAGGATGACGTACTTCGATTCAGTACGACGTACATGAATTCAGGATCACGCGCTCAAATAAAGCGTATACATAATAAAAGGGTTTTAGTCGTATGGAAAAGTTACTGATCATTGATGATGATAAAGGAATACAAAAGCAACTTAAGTGGAGCTTATCTGATTATGAGGCTGTATTAGCAGGTGATCGTGAAAGTGCTATTGCTGCAGTACGTCGCTTTGAACCCAAAGTTGTTACGCTTGATTTAGGTTTACCGCCAGATGAAGCTAATGCTACTGAAGGTTTAGCGGCATTACAGGAAATTTTGACCATAGCGCCTCATACTAAGGTGATAGTGATCACCGGCAATGATGATCGTACTAATGCGTTAAAAGCTATTTCTGCGGGTGCCTACGACTTTTATCAAAAGCCAATAGATGCTGATGTGATCAATGTCATTATTGCTCGGGCGTTTAGTGTTTCGGCAATTGAAGAAGAAAACCGTAAGATGCGTCAAGTTGCGGGTAGTGATATTGGCATTATTGGTAACAGTGAAGCTATTGACCGTCTCCGCATGATGGTAAAGCGCATTGCGCCAACACAAATTACAGCCTTATTACTGGGCGAAAGCGGCACGGGTAAAGAAGTAACCGCTAATGCCGTGCATATTGCCAGTGAGCGCAGTAATAAGCCCTTTGTTGCCATTAACTGTGCTTCTATCCCTGAAAACTTATTAGAAAGTGAATTATTTGGTTTTGAAAAAGGAGCTTTTACTGGGGCTCATCGTGCGACTAAAGGCAAAATAGAGTGTGCAGAAGGCGGTACTTTATTTCTTGATGAAATTGGTGATATGCCCTTTAGCTTGCAAGCAAAACTATTACGCTTCTTACAAGAAAAAACGATTGAACGCCTTGGTGGTCGACAAGAAATTAATGTGGATGTTCGAGTCGTTTGTGCAACCAATCAAAACTTAGAACAAATGGTTAAAGATAAAACTTTCCGTGAAGACTTATTTTACCGCGTCAGTGAAATAACCTTAAATATACCCCCGCTACGTGACCGAGATGAAGACGTATTAATTCTGGCTCAATATTTTTTACAGATGTACGCACTTGAATATAAACGTAATGTAAAAAGTTTTTCAGAAGACGGTTTAAGTGCTATTAAGGCTCATAAATGGCCGGGTAATATTCGTGAGTTACAAAATAAAGTAAAAAGTTCGGTAATTATGACGACTGGCACACAAGTGACGGCCTTTGACTTAGGCTTTTTTGATCATACGAGTACTGAACTTGGGCTGTCTTTGAATTTGCGTTCGGTGCGAGAAAAAGCAGAGTCACTGGCTATTCAAAAAGCTTATGCATTAGCCGAAGGCAATATGTCAAAAGCTGCAGAATTACTAGGTGTTACTAGACCAACATTGTATTCATTAATTGAAAAGTATGGACTAACAATTAACGAAACCTAGATGATGTGAAGATAGGGAGAAGGTTTTGTTATAAAATCTTCTCTACTAATTAATGATGTTAACTCTTATCGTTTTCACTACTTCGTTCAGAATTAGTATCGGCAATTGTATCAGCTGCTAGCTCTGAGTTAGCTTCAATACTTTCATCGATATTACTTTCAGCATATAAACGACTCTTCTGCTTAAGGAGTTTATCAACATAACGCGCCATTTTAATTTTCTGCTTAATCGACGACTCTAATATCTCTTCTACTTCTCTTAATATTTCTTTCATGTTTTCAACATTCTCAGTTGAATTCACAATGAGCTGTGCGCTTGCCTGGCTAGGTTCATTACTGGTTAATTGTACTTTATGCAGCGAACCGGTTAACTCTACTTGCATCTCTAACGCGACTTCGTTAATTGCGTCAACATCAATACAAGCTAGCTCTTCTAAAAATCCAAACAATAATAAACGGTCAACAAAAATATTGATTTTTCTTGGAACGCCTAATGTTTTTTCATGAATAACATTAAAGCCTTCATCTGAGAAGAGTGCCTCTTTAATACAACCTGCTTGCTGCAATCTATGATTAATGTATTCTTTAACTTCGTCACTCGTCAGTGGCTTTAAATGCGCAGATGCAATGATACGTTGACGAAATTGCTCCATATTAGGCGCTTGAATAATATCTTTAAGCTCTTCTTGTCCGAGAAGAAAACTTTGTATTAATGGCTTATTATCCAGCTGAAAATTAGATAACATGCGCAGTTCTTCAACGGTTTCTATCGGTAAATTTTGTGCTTCATCAACAATCAACAAAGCGCGCTTACCTTGGCGATTTAAATCAATAAGAAACTGTTCAATGGACTGTAGTAACTCTGCTTTGCTTTTACCTTTAACCGAAATCTTAAATTCAAAAGCAACAAGTTCAAGTAATTCCTGCGGGTCGAGCTTAGTCGTGACAAGTTGAGCAGCAACAATTGAATCGTCAGCAATATTGTTTAAAAGGTTACGCGCTATTGTTGTTTTACCCGTGCCTATAGGCCCAGTAACTACGATAAAGCCTTCGCCTTGATCTAAACCATATTGTAAATAAGACATTGCTCTTTGGTGGTTGCTTGACGCGAAAAAGAAACGTGGATCGGGACTTAACTGAAAAGGACGCTCTTTAAAACCATAATAATTTTCGTACATACTGCTAAAAACCTTTACTGAATTTGAGGGTGATTCTGTCTTCCTCATAATTGAATGATTGCGTCGTAGAACTGCGGTTAAGATGGCTTACACCTAATTTAACAGTTAGTTTACTATTTAAGGATTTGTCATATTCAAGACTATAACGTCGGTAGCGGTCTTGACGGCCATTTTCTTGCCCAAGTAAAAAGTGGGTGTCAGTATATTCAAGGATAAAATTTATATTTGATTTACCACTCACTTTGCGTTTAATCGCAAACGATGCCTTTTTATTTTCATCTTGGGTACGGGTATTTAAATTTTCACGGGTCAGTTTTGATAGCGCTACGCTGAAAGTGGTTCGCGGTAGTGCTAATTCTGAAGACCACAGTAACTCTTTGTTTAATGAAAGACCAAAATCTTCCACTAAAACAAAATCATTTAAGTTGACTAGCTGATAATTATCAAAATCGATATTATCATTATTATTGACAAAACAACTTGAAGAGTCAGCTATGTCGCCTTGTGGACACCAAAAGCTACCTAAGGCGACACTTTCATAATTATTACGGGTGAATGCTTTAACCTCTTCGACATAAGTAATGGTATTGGTTAAGCGCTTGTTTTTATGTTCAAAATCAAATCCATAACTTTCACCATAAAATCGTTGGCCGTAATCAATTGTTAAGGTCGTTCTTTGACTAGGCTCCCAGCGAATTGTGGCCGCAGCATAGTCTTGTTGTTCATTGCCATCGAGGTCTAGCTGAGTACCAGTAGGTGTGTTATAAGATAGGTCTAATAGGAGCCTAGGGCTTATTAACCAGCGTAAGCCGCCACCATAAGAGTCTGACTCAAGTGATGAACTATTATTAACAAGATCACCTTCATTAGTTTCATCATAATATCGTATAAACGGGGTTATCTTATAACCCGTAATCAAACCGATTTTAACTTCGCCTTTAAATAACTGTCCGTCTCGGCCTTGATTAGTCGCATCAGAATATTCAGATGACGCATCCCAATATACATTTCGAGCAGCAGAGCCATTTTCGCTCAAAAACTTTACCGCATAGCCTTCTCGTTCACCTATACCGTCTTGTGATTTAGTCGTTTGGTATTGAATACCCGAACCAACAATAAAATCACTATTATTAATCGTGTACTGAAAACCACCCGAATAATTTTCAACTCTAATGGTGTCACCAGAAACAATATCGGCAAGCGCATTACTGGAATTATTACGTGCTTGGTTTGATATTGCAGCACTACCGATTAAAGTAAGTCCTTTAGGACCTAACTTTAAGCGAAAAGAACTGTTCAATGTATGATAGTCATCATCGGTATCATGGTCATGGCTGTACATTGCATAAAGACTTTTTGCATCAAAGGTAAAATCTAATTTGTTTGATGAAAACAGCGTACTTAATTCAACACCTGTTTGACTAACTAAACTTGCTGTTGTGTCGTTAACAGATAAATTAACATTATCAGTATAGGTTTCATCAATAATTAACTGTGGTGTAAACTGCCATTCCCCTGCGAAAGTATTTGCAGATAAAATGGCAAAGATTGCTGCAGCTAATACTGTCTTATTTAGTGCCGTATCCATAACCATAATAGCCATACATATCCTTGTGAGATCTGATTGCTTTGTTTAGCACTAAACCCAGCGCTAAATCTTCGTTGAGGTTTTCTGTCGCTTTTTCAATATCTGCTAAGAGCGTTTTTGATTCTTCAACTACGACCAGCGCTTGGCCCATTAAGTTGGCTAAGACCATCGTTTCTGTAACGCCAATTAACGGTGGGCAGTCAAATATTACAATACGGTCAGGGTAGCGCTCTGCGAGTTCTTTAGCTAAAGACTCCATACGGTCACTGGCGAGCAATTCATTAGAAAGATGATGAGGTTCACCTGCAGGTATTATTTTAAGCTTATCAATATTGGTACTGTAAATTATTTCAGAGATATCCTGCTTCTCACCCAGCAAGTATTCAATCAAGCCAGGGACTTGCTTAAAGCCTAATTCTCGATTTATGCTTGGGCGCAAAACATCGGCGTCAATTAATAACACTGTTTTATCTTGTTCTAAAGCAATACTGAGCGCTAAGTTAATTGAAATAAAAGTTTTACCTTCATTTGGTTTAGAGCTACTTATCATAACCAAATTACTGTTTTTAAGCGTTTTAGAGCCTGAGCCAAAGGCATTGTTTAAGAGCTTACGTTTAATTTGACGAAACTCATCTTTAATACTTTTTCTGGTACCGTTATCGATTAAGAAACCACGACTTTCAAGATCATTTTTATTAAGCACTAAAACATCATTATTTTCATAATCTACTGAAACTGTCGAGCTTTCAACGGCTTTAGTTGGTTTATCAATCGTTACACTTTCAGTAACAACCGGTGTTTTGTCTTGTTGAGCCATCTTTTGTTTAGCGAGTGCTTTTTCTATGGTACTCATAAATTAAAAATCCTATGTATTGGCGCTTGTATTGCATCCGGAAATAACGAATAAGCGATAAAAAAGCATAATATTAAAATTAATAAGCTGTTAGAGACAAAAAACAGTATTGTTTTACGTTTATCTTTACGTTGTAAACCTATATTTTCAGTAGCCGAAACAATACCAAAAATAGGAATACCCGTTGTCCGAGCTACTTGGCTGCTCGAAGTTACAACAGGGTTAATTTGACTGAATAAAAAGGAAAGTCCCAATCCAACACCTACCCCTAAAAAGGTAACCACTACATAAAACAGGTACCTTTTAGGACCAGCAGGTTGTAAAGGTGCACGAGGAGGATCAATCACTTTGAAATTTATTTTACTGGTTGTTTCGTTAGCAGACTGACCTATTTGTGCTTTCTCTTTACGTTCAAGCAAATCTTCATATTGCTTTTTAGTAATATCGTAGCCACGATTAAGCGCCACTAATTCTGCTTCGATTTCAGGTAATGTATGAATTTTGTTTTCAAGATCCCTGACAGTATTTCTGTAATTATTAGCTCTTACTTCCATTGAAGCAACTTGTCCTTCAAGTTGATTCACTTGAATTTGAATATCTTGAATTACCGGGTTCTGACTCACTGGAGTGTAGTCATTACCTGCTTCATTACTGCTCGTTAGATACTGTTCAATTTCATCATCTCTTTGCTTTGATAAATGCTCAAGGCGACGTTGAACTTCTTTCACATCAGGATGTTGCTCGGTATATCTAAGCTGTAGTGAATCTAATTGTCCTTCTAACTCAGCAATACGGTCATCAAAAGTCGTTTTTATGCTATTCGAGTCAACAATATTATTTTGCTGATTAGAGTCTGACGTTGAAGATTGCGTCAATTTAGCTTTTGAACCAGCTAATTGTGTTTTTGTTTCTAGCAAAATCAGTTCAATAGTTTTTAATTGTTCTTTTGAGTTATTAAGCTTTTGGTAATAACCACCGTACTGGTTAGGCAGCACTTCACTGTATTTCTGTTTAAAATTAGTTAACCTTGCTTCGTCTTTTAATAAGCGATTTTCGTATTCATTGATTTGGCTATCAAGAAATTTTTGTGCAGAATCAGAATCCCGACGATTTTCACCTCGAGTCGTTTCAATAAACACAGTAATAACCGCTTGCACAACATCACGTGCCATTACTGGGTCTTTATCAGAAAACGTGATATTGAAAATGTTTTGTCTTCTGCCACCAGTCTTTTTAATTGAAATACCCTTCGTTAATCGTTCAATTAAGTTATTAAATTCTTGCGGAGTATTAGCTTGAACATCTAGATCGGTCATCCGAGCAATACGCTCTAAATTTGGGCGATTGAGCAATGTTTTTACCATTAAACCGATTTGTTCATCAGGATTCGACTCAACCGTCATTCCTTTTAATAAAGGGCCTAAAATAGATTGAGTATCAGCAAATACCCGCGCTTCTGATTCATAACTATCTTGTAGCTGTGAAACGGCAAACCAACCTAAAGGGCAAATAAGCCAAGTAGCAATCATAAGGTAGCGGCGTTTTATCCACATACCTTTTAAATAATCTAAAATTTGTTCAAGTATTTCTTGCATTCCTGACCTCTAAATACAGGCGATTAATAAAATAGGTGATTGTTTTCTTATTTAACTAAAACTAAAACCAAGTTTCAGGGATAACAATTATATCACCTGGCAAAACGTCAACGTTAGCCGCTATCTCGCCATTCTTAATTAAGTCTTCAATATAAATTTCATATTGTTTTTGTTCACCATTTTCCACTCTGACTAAAACAGCATCATTACCATCAGCAAATTCAGTTAAGCCACCGACCTGAATCATTACGTCGAGTAACGTCATTTGCTGAATATAATTGATTGACTTAGGTTCTGCAGCTTCACCAATAACACGTATTTGCTCACTAAATGGGCCAACAAAATTATTTACGGTTACGGTAACTACGGGTTCTCTCAGGTAAGTTGCTAGAATTTCTTCAATAGTTCGAGCGAGTTCGGTAGGTGTTTTGCCTGATACAGGTATATCTTCAACTAAAGAGGTTGTTATCATTCCGTCGGGACGCACAACAAATGTGCCTGAAACTTCAGGGTTACGCCATACGAATATATTAACAACATCACCGGCACCAATTAAATATTTATAAGAGCTAACATCAACCGTATTCGATTGGTGTATGGTTGCGGGTGGTAAGGTTAATGTACTACAACCTGAAATAACATAAGCTATAGTTAGTAGTATTGCCGTTTTTAGTTGACCGAGCATATTCTTTTCCATGGTTATAACCTTCTTTATACATCGAATTTATTAAATTGATACTAAGCTATCTGATTGTATGTGATTTTTACAAAGGTTGCACAACATTTAATAGGTGTAAAAAACTTATGATTATTGCTATTATCTTACACGCTTATGTTTTGGGTGTTTTTTACTAAAAATAATAAATGAGCAAGTTGAATCTATTAATAATAAAGGGAATAATTAATTCATATGTCTAGCCCAAAGTTTCGAGATCTATCTTCGGGTAGTAAATCTTTAGTTATTATTGAACTGATTTTTTTCGCTGGTTCGTTATTATTGACCGTCTATTTAAATAGCTTGTTTTTATTTGTTGAGCATCAAAACATACCTACTAATTTATTGGCTATTTGCGCGATTGTTTTCGCTCTAATGGTACAACTATCGTTATTAGCACTAGGCTTATATAACTCAAAGCTGCGTGAAAATTATCGTGGTATTGTCAGGCGTTTGCTTGTTTCAGTAGCGATTGGCTTCTTTATTGTCACCTTAATTAATCCCTTATATGGTCAACACGCTTTAAAAATTGAATTACTTGCACTGGCGGCATTATTTAGTCTTATTATTGATAGTGCTTTTCGTTATTTTACCCTGCAAGTCGACTTTTTTGGTTTTAGTAAAAGAGTCGTATTAGTGCTTGGCGCCGGTGATCGAGCCTCTATTATCGAAAAACGTATGCGTCGAGATGTCGATAGGCAAGGGTTTTACATGCACGGCTTTGTTATTATGCCAGGTGACACCGAAACAGGCATAGTCAACGAAAACCGTATTGCATTAGAAGGTTCTCTGGTTAATTATGCGCTAGAGCATGGTATCGACGAAATTGTTGTTGCTAGTGATGAACGTCGTGATAATTTGCCAGTTGATGAACTTTTTGCCTGTAAAATACGTGGCGTAGAAATTACCGAAATTCTCGATTTTATCGAACGTGAAACAGGCCAAATTGCCGTAAACCTTATTTATCCAAGTTGGGTGATCTATTCAAATGGTTTTGCTTCAGGCAACCATTTACGCAATACCTTAGATTGGGTTTTTAACGCGGCTATTGCTATTGCTTTAACCTTAGTTACTTGGCCAGTTATGCTAATAACAGCCATTCTTATTAAATTAGACGAAGGCATGAAAGCCCCTATTTTTTATCTGCAAGAGCGCGTTGGCTTAGATGGACAAGCTTTTAATATTTATAAATTTAGAAGTATGCGTATTGACGCCGAAAAAAATGGTGCTCAAATGGCCTCTGAAAATGATGATCGCACCACGAGTATTGGTAAATTTATTCGTAAATATCGTGTCGACGAATTGCCACAAATTTTAAATGTAATACGTGGCGATATGGGTTTTGTTGGCCCTCGTCCTGAACGTCCTGAATTTGTTCAGCAGCTTATTAAAAACTTACCTTACTACAACGAACGTCATAATGTTAAGCCAGGCTTAACAGGCTGGGCTCAATTGAAATACCCATACGGTTCAACAGAAGAAGATTCATTAGAGAAGCTTAAATATGACTTGTATTATATTAAGCACCGTAGCTTTATGTTGGACTTATTAATTTTAATTAGAACCGTTGAAATTGTTTTGTTTGGTAAAGGAAGATAACGTTATGACGGGCTATGACCAAACTTACATTGGATACGATCAGTGAATACACTTTTCTCTTTAATTAAAAGCGATTTCATTCGTAAACGCGCTATCTATATCGAAGATGGCGCTCAAATATCGTTAATAAGAGTCATGCTAACTGATGGCAGTAGTGCGAACGTGATCCATAGGTTAGCTTTTGCATGCGCAAGGACAAAAGTATTATCGCCATTTGCATTGCTATTTCAGCACATCAATCGTATTTATAACGGTTGCAGTATAGGTACCAAAGCTAATTTTGCCGATGGACTTGCTTTAATGCATCCCATTGGTGTCGTGATTAATTCAAAAGTAGTTGCAGGAAAGAATATCACCATAGAAAGTGGTGTTGTTATTGGCGATGAAAAAGGTTTATCCCCCTCACTTGGCGATAATGTATTTATTGGGGCGGGTGCAAAAATAATCGGAAATGTTACCGTTGGCAATAACGTAAAAATTGGTGCTAATGCTGTTGTTGTTAAAGACATTCCTGATAATTGTACCGCTCTTGGTATTCCTGCTATAGCGAGGTTAAATGAAAGATGATCTTTCTTGAATCGTTGCTATTGCTTTCAATCTTTTTAGTTTTTTATACTTATTTATTTTATCCAATAATTTTGATGATATTGAGTGGTGCTCGCCAAATAGTAAAGGATACCTCTTTTGTATTATCTAAAGAAGAACGTAGGACAAGATCCGTTGAACTCCCTGAGGTAACGGTAATAATTGCGGCCTATAACGAAGAAAAATGCATAGAAGACCGCATCATAAACCTGCTAAACCTTAACTATCCAAAAGATAAGTTAAGGTTCATTATTGGCTCCGATGGTAGTACAGACAATACAAATAGTATCTTGAGTAAGTTTGATGAGCCAAATTTGGATATATTTTGTTTTGATAAAAATCGAGGGAAAATTAATGTTCTTAATGAATTAATGACAAATGTTAGCTCGCCGATATGTGTTTTTTCTGATGCCAACACCATGTTTGATAAAGATGCCCTAGAACATTTAGTTACTCATTTTGAAAGTCAGAAAATTGGTGCCGTATGTGGTGAATTACATTTGATTGATCCATTTTCTGGTGATAACAAAGATAATCTTTATTGGAAATATGAGCAGGCTTTGAAATTCCATGAATCAAGGTTAAATGCTTTGTTAGGCGCTAATGGAGCTATTTATGCCATTAGAACGGATATGTATATTCCCTTACCAACAGATACTATTATTGATGATTTTTGTATCGTAATGAATATTGCACAGAAAGGTTATTCAGTTATTTATGCTCCTGAAGCTAAAGCGATAGAAGAAATTGCACCAGATTTAGCCGAAGAGTCTTCTCGACGAATTAGGATTGGTGCAGGAAATTATCAAGCAATGATGCGACTAGGCTGGCTGCTCAATCCTATGGAAGGATATAGATTTTTTTCCTACGTAAGTCATAAAGTTTTACGTTGGTTTGTACCCCATTTAATGGTAATAATTTTAACGTTAAATGCCATACTGGCGACTAATGAAGAATTTTATAGATATTTATTATTACTACAGGTTATCTTTTATAGTGCAGCTATCGTTGGGATGAAAATGAAATCAGGCAGTGGCTTGATATTCAAAGTTCTTCAGCTTTTAGCGTTTTTTGTATCAATGAACTTCTCTCTTTTAAGGGGATTCATTAAATTTTTAAATAAAAATCTATCTGCTACTTGGGAGAGCACATCCAGATGATTATATCGTTACTTTTTTTATTATTTATTATATTTTTATTTATTATCGTTGTTAGAAAAAAGGAAATGCAGACTTGGCTTCCTACCTATATCAAACAACAACTGTTTTCTTCAAATAAATATGATGGCCCAAAGCACGTTATGTTTTGTTTTGTTGACCACTATGAACCGCAATGGAAAAACAGAGACAATATCGATATTGAACGAGAAAGAGTAGACCGCTGGATGGTTGACTATCCCAAAATGGCTGGGCAATTTACAGATGCAGATGGTGTGCATCCGCAACATTCATTCTTCTACCCTGAAGAAGAATATAGAAAAGAACATTTAGATAAATTGTCTGACTTATGCGCTCAAGGATATGGCGAAATAGAAATTCATTTACATCATGAAAACGATACGAGTGAAAATCTGAGAAGCACACTCACAAATTTCGCTGACTTACTGCATAAAGAGCACGGAGCCTTGAGTATCGACCCTGAAACGGGTAAGCCCTCTTATGCTTTCATTCATGGTAATTGGGCGCTTGATAACTCTCACGCTCACGGCCATTGGTGTGGTGTAAACGACGAACTTATCATACTTAAAGAAACTGGCTGTTATGCTGATTATACTTTTCCATCACCAGATACTACACAACCAGCAATGGTTAATTGTATCTATTATGCAAAAGATGATGCTGAAAAACCTAAATCCTATAACAAAGGTAGACCAGTAATAAAAGGAGGAACTTTCTGGGGTGATCTAATGATCATTCAAGGTGTACTTCAATTGAACTGGAAAAATAGAAAATTTGGCTTGATCCCTAAAATTGAACAATCAGATGTTAGAAATACACTGCCACCTACAAAGGAGCGAGTAGACATGTGGGTTAAGCAAAGCATTCACATTAAAAATAGGCCTGATTGGATTTTTATAAAAGTGCATACACATGGCACTCAAGAAGCCTCTATGGAAACACTTTTAGGCGAACCGATCAGAGAAATGCATCAACATTTGAATGAAAAGTACAATGATGGAGAAAACTACTTTCTTCATTATGTAAGTTCACGCGAAATGTACAATATTATAAAGGCAGCAGAAGCTTGTAAAAAGGGTGACCCGAACGAATATCGTGACTTTGTTCTGGCTAAGCCATCCTTTAAAAAGAGTCTGCATTAATGCTGGCTCGGATATTAAGGAAGCTGGAGAGCTTTCTAGGAGCCGATAGCATTCGATGGTCTAACATCCCTGACGGAATATATAGTTTTAATTTTCATCGAATTGGTAATTGGAAGAAAACACGTTTTGATCCGTGTGTTTTTTCCTGTGATAGTGATAAGTTGGATGACTTAATTGTTTTTTTTAAGAAAGAATTTGACATCATTTCTATTGCCGAAGCAGTTGAATTAGCGAAAAAAAGCTCTCAAAAAATTCATGGTAAATATTTAGTTATTACTTTTGATGACGGCTATAAAGATAACTACACTAAAGCATTTCCTATTTTGAAACGTCATAATGTGCCCGCCTGCTTTTTTATTGCGACTAGTTTAATTGGTAATAATAAATTACCTTGGTGGGACAGAATTGCTTATAACTATAAGACAAATAAATTCAAATCAATTAAGCTTTCCAGTTGGGCGACAACCGTAAAATATAAGGGTGACGATAAGGAATTCGTAAGAGATATTCTAGCCGCTACTAAAATCAGCTTAGATCCTATTGAAGTGCAATTAAAAGAAATAGAAAAATTATTTCCTCTAGAAGGAGAGCTTCCTACCCAAGAATTTTTATCATGGGAAAATCTTGCCGAAATGATTTTACATAATATGGATGTAGGCGCACATTCACATAATCACGAAATACTTGCTAATCTTTCTCAAGACGAAATCATTTATGAATTAACACATTCTAAAATGTTAATAGAGCAAAACCTACCCTATAAAGTCAATTCTTTTTCATACCCTGTAGGGAGTCAAGGCACTTATAATCAAAGTGTTACTAAAGCACTTTTTGATTGTGGCTATGACATAGCGTTTAATTTTCAACCGGGAATCAACGTAAATATTGATGAGAACCGATATGACTTAAGACGATTTTCTATTGAGCCCTCTACGACCATTCATTCCCTTAAAAATATGCTAAGTTACGCTAAAACGTATTAAGCTTTAATGATAAGTGACTATATTAATAAAATGAAAATACTTCATTGTATCAGCAGCTTACAAGTGGGAGGAGCAGAGAAACTCGTTAAAAACTTGTCAGTGGCTCAACAAGAGTCGGGTCAAAACGTTGCTATATTATCATTTGGTAAAACAACAGATGAATTTCAGAAAGTATTAAGTCAATCAAAAGTAAAAGTACACAACATTGCCGGGAACTTACTTAAACGACAAATACAGATTATAAAACTCATCAATCACTTTGATGTTATTCATATACATTCTCCCGCTGTTATTCGAGCATTCTTATTGGTTTTCCCTTTTCTTTTGCTAAAGAAAGTTATTTACACCATACACGGTGAAGTATCACCAAATCTCCAAGGCATTAAAGTATCCCATCGCGTAGCCCGTTGCTATGTTAATCATACCTTTGCTGTTTCTGACAAAACCAGGTTGAAAGCCGGTGAACTTTTTTCCTGGCCTAAAGATAACATTAAAGTGATTAAGAATGGTGTATCACTACCGCTAAAAAGCATAGATAAAACGGACAAGCTCAAATTAACTTTAGGTACAGTTTCTAGATTAATTCCGTTAAAAAAGATAGAAGACCTCGTTAAATGTATCGGGGAGTTCAACCTGTATGATCAAGTAGACCTGAAAATATTTGGCGACGGTCCAGAAAGAGAAAAACTAGAAACCTTGGTTAATCACCTCAATTTAAATAACAGCATTCAGTTTATGAATAATGTTATTGATGAAGCCCAAATTTACCCACTAATTGACTGCTTAATTATATGCTCTGAAACCGAGGGTTTACCTATGGTTTTACTTGAAGGTATGGCTTATGGTATTCCCTGTATTAGTACGCGCGTTGGGGCTATTCCAGATATAATAGAAGCAAGTGATTGTGGCTTTTTATTTGACACCAGCAATTTAGCGCAATTAGCTGGACATATTAAAGTGGTGTCTCAAAACAAAAGCGTACTTGAAGCAAAGGGCTTGAACGGTAAAGAATATATAACAAAGTACTTTGCTATTGAAAATATCGCAAATGCTTATCAAGAATATTATGGAAACCTCAATGCCAAATAAGCAACAGAATAAAAGAATCTTATTTTTCTCTAATTTGTTTCCATTGCCTTGGGAGCCTACCAGAGGACAATTTAATCTTCAGCAAACAGCCCACATGGAAGAAAATGCAGATATATCATATTTAATTCCCGTACCTATTTTCACGTGGTTGAAACAAGTCGTGCTTGGGCGTAAATATTACGACAAGAAAAACTATTGCCTGTTCCCTTTCTTTTATATTCCGGGAGTGGCTCGTTCACTTCATCCTTTGTTTATGTTGTTGTCTATAATCGTTAGTGTTAAGCCCCTATTTTGGTTTGCCAAGCACAAATACGTTTTAGCGAGTTGGGCATACCCAGAAGGTGTAACCGCTGCAATGTTAAAACAAATTTTTAGCTTTCAACTGACTATTGATTGTTTAGGTAGTGATGTTAACGTACATAGTTTGTGTCCGAAAAGAAAAAAGCAATTGTCGTTCGCTTTTAATCGAGCAACAACCGTTGCGACCAAAAGCAAAGCCTTAGCGATAAAAGTGCTTGAAATATCCCCCCAAGCAAATGTGCAAACGATTTATAATGGCGTAAACTTTGAAAAGTTCAATATTGCTAAAAAGCCAGATACTAATAAATACAATCTGCTCTTTATTGGTAATTTGATCAAAACCAAAGGCGTATTCGAATTATTAATAGCAGCTAAAAAATTAGCGAATGAAAAGGTCGACTTTGAATTGTCGATTATAGGCAGTGGGCCTGAAGAAAGTCATTTAGCATCATATATTGTAGAAAATGATTTAAGTGCCTCGGTAAAGTTAATTGGCGGTGTTCCACATGAACAACTTGACCAATGGTTTGCAAGGTCTCACGCACTCATATTACCGAGTTATAGAGAAGGGGTACCCAATGTTATTATGGAAGCACTTGCTACAGGCACTGCAGTTGTGGCGACTAAAGTGGGCGGAATACCTGAAGTTATTACTCATAAAGTCAATGGTATATTACTGAATGACTATCAGTCAGACTCTATTTATAAAGGAATAAAGCAGGTAATGGCTGAAATTTGGGTTAGTGAAAGTATCCTTAAATCTGTAGAAAATTACACATGGGAAAATACGAGTAAACAATTTTTGCAAACATTTTCCTGAATCCCTCGTACCGCTCTAATATTCTTTAGAATACTTTTTTCACTGCGGCGTGTAAGTTTAACAATATGGATTTATATGTTGGAGATAAGTAGAATAACAAAAGTGTCCATATAAGTATGAAAGAGACGACAGCTATAAATACGACATAAATATCCTCTACTATTTCATGTTGCCAAAAAATCGATAAAATAAAGAATGGGATATTACTTAAAATAGCAATGATAAATGGTTTAGATAAATAACTAACATAATTGTATGCTGTAATATCTAATTTTTTAATTATGGCAAACGATAGTATTAAAGTAATAACCTCCGCCAGTAAGATAGCAAAAGCCACCCCATTTATTCCATAATCAAAAGCTAATGTTACCCCAAGGACTAAGGTGATTTTATTAGCAACAATAAATTTCAAAGCAAGGTTTTCATGTCCTGAAGCAACTAAACCCATTCGTATAAAAATAACGGGAATTGTAAACATACTCGCAAGCGCTAATAAGGAAGCTACAGGTACTGAATGCCCCCACTGCACACCAAACATATAATAAATTAAATTAGGTGAAATAAGGCATATAGCTAACAGTGACGGCCAAAAAACCAGAAGCCCCTGTTGCATATGACTTAATATCGTATCATTTAAAGGCTCATTATTTCTTACCTTTTTCGTATAATGAGGAAATGCAGCAGTCCCTAGAGCTGGTAATAAAACGTGTAAAATAATCTTTGGTAAGCTCTTTCCTTTGTCATAAAATGCGGCAAAATTTAAACCAAAATATTTACCAATTATTAAGGGAATGAGAAGTTCTTGAATTCGTGACAAAGAACTCATAAAAGACATTTTCATTCCAAAACTTAAAATAGGTTTATATTTTTTTAAACTTATTTTAAAAACAAAGTCATCCCAAATAGTCCACATCATTAGAATTATCTGCATAAAAGATTTTAGAACATTCGATATAGCAATTGCAAATATTCCAAAATCTAAATAAATAAGGAGCATTACGCTAATAAAGAATAGCGTTTCAGACGCTATATTTATAATGGCTAAATTCTTGAACTTTTCTTTTCGTTCTATTAGCCCTGTCGCTACAATATGGAATGGGCTAGTGATTATTGATATGCTTATTATATAAACAATATCCGTGATTTTTTGATTTCCGTAGGCACTACCAATAAATTCCGCTAATGCAAAAAGGATCAAGAATAAAGCGGTAGACGTAATTATAGATAAAGTAAAAACAGCTGATTTCTTTGTATCGTCGAGGAGAGGTTCTCTAATAAGGTAGGTGGTATAGCCAAAGTTTTTAAACATGGTGATTAACACAATTGATGAAACTGCTACAGCGAGTATCCCTAACTCATCAGGGGTTAATAAGCGACTTATCACCATAGAAGATACTAAAAAAACTAAAAATGACACAAAGTTGTCAATAAAAGTGAAGGTAAAGTTTCGTTTGAGGCTCATTGTAAGTATCTTTATATTTATTTTATAATATTTAAAGGGGGAATAGGCTCTGAAGCTAAAAAATAGAACATTTAACGCTTAGTCTAAAAGCTGATATAACTAAGTGAATCAAGTTGACTTTGCTATTCTATCTTATTAATCTACTTAATCTATTTATTTATATAACAAATTTTATGAAAGATATTAAAAGTATATCTGTCGCAACACTTGGCCCTTCAATAGATCATCAAAAAAGTCTTCTTGCTATGCTGTCTAATGGGGTTGGATCGGTAATTACTTTACCTGACTCACACAGCTTTTATAACATCGATTCTGCCCCTTCTCGATTTAAAAAAATAATTGGTAAAGTCTGGAAGCCAGATAACAAAGCATATTTAGAAATGATTTGTCAAAAGCTTGATGATAGTTCTACAGATGTGATAATTGGTTATTGGGGAACTAACCCTATTTCAGATTTATTCTCTATTAAAAAACTTCGACCGCATATTAAAGTTGTTTTAATGGTGCTCTGTCATCCGATGTCGTTAAATAATTTGGGGATCAGACGTCAAAACTTTATGATGCAACGAGCTACGGCAAGCTTGGACGGGATTATCTATCCAAGTATCAATATGGCTGAATATTTCAATAAAACTATATACAAAAAAAAGATGCCGTGTGAAGCCATTATACCACCGTGTTGGCCACAAGCATTTCAAGCAAAAAAAAATGCACGGGAGTTAAAAGATGAATCGAATATTGTATTTATTGGACGTACAGATTTATCTGGTAAAACTGTTCATTTAGCGGATGATGTTCGCCCTCTCATGAACTCTATTCTGGCTCAGGGTATTGATTTGTATCATGGTGAGTCGAAAGAAACTAATGACAATAACCTGCATAGAAAAGCTTTTAAACCAATGGAACAGAAAGCGCTTATTGAGACAATGAGTTATTATGATGCAAGCCTTTTAGCTTATAATACAGAAGCTTGTAAAAATGATTTACGCTTTCATTTAACGGTACCAGATCGTTTAATTACTAGCGTTTCCGCGGGTATTCCAATTGCCATTCCATCTGAAGGTTATGGTGGCGCAAAAAGTTATCTAAAAAATTACCCTGCTATATTTGAATTCGACTCAGCTTGCCACTTAAAATCTATGTTAGCCGACAGAAGCCACGTCCGTGAGCTTAAAAATATTGCATGGGAAGCTAGAGAACGCTATACCGCTGAAAAACAGGGTGATAAACTTAACTCTTTTATTATGAGCTTAATGTAAATAGAACCTATTTTTCAATGTCAGGTTTGGCTTGATATATTTTTGGTTAAAATATGTGGCGTACTTATCGTTATGCTTTAATGAAGTCTCTAATTAATTTTTAGGTAGGAAAATAATGTCTCAGGAATTAATCACTGTTGTTATCCCTTTTTATAAAGGGGAAAAATACCTAGAAAAAACCATCGATAGTATATTGCAGCAAACTTATCCAAATTTTGAAATACTAATAATAAATGATGGTAGTCCAGCTGCTTCAAACAACTATTTTGAACAAATAGCTCAAAAAGACGAACGTATTGTCGTATTCCATAAAAACAATGGTGGCGTAGCATGTGCTAGGCAGTTTGGTATCGAAAATGCTAAGGCAGAATTTATCGCCTTTTGCGATCAAGATGATTTATGGTTACCAGAGAAGCTTTCAAAACAAATGCCTTTATTCGAAAACAGTAACGTCGGCTTAGTGTATTGTGGAGCAATTGAAGACCATATAGCGAGTGGTAGGCAGGTAGAACTTCCATTCTTTGATATATATAAAGGAAAAATATTTACGCCGCTGACAAAGAAAAATGAAATAGTAAGTTGTACTGCGATCGCCCGTAAATCATTGCTTTTAGAAGTAGAAGCTTTTGATAAAGACATTGAACTTATGGGAGTTGATGACTGGTTAGCTTGGCTTAAACTGTCATTAGTTTGTGACGTTGATTTTGTTGAAGAGTATTTGGCAATACATGTCTTTCATGAACATAACTACTCCTCTAACAATGCTCAAATGTATAAAGCAGAGCTAGTCTGTTTAGCAAAGATTAAGCCATTTGCATCACATTATTCAGAAAGCAAAGAAGTAGATTACAAACATGTAGAGAAAAATATTCATTTACGCTATGCCGAGGCATTTATTTTCAATGGTGACTTTTCTCTCGGAGCTGATGCATTATTACTTGCAGCACAATCAGGTAATAATATTAAATTAAAATTAAAAGGATTGTTTTTTAAATGGTGTCCGGTTTTGTTACTTACTTTACTTCAAAA
The DNA here is from genome assembly GCF_014077275.1 of Colwellia sp. BRX8-7. Taxonomy (NCBI): domain Bacteria; kingdom Pseudomonadati; phylum Pseudomonadota; class Gammaproteobacteria; order Alteromonadales; family Colwelliaceae; genus Colwellia; species Colwellia sp. BRX8-7. Next base: position 174,926 of record NZ_JACGVP010000003.1, read on the forward strand.
AACTAAGCGAATAGCTTCATCATAAGTTCACTGTTAAAGTGTGAAGATCTATTTATATTAAGGAAACATAGGTGAGTAAACTAAAAAAATTGTTAACTTTGCTAATAAAACTATTTATCTTTAGCTGTGCTCAATTAGTGCCTAAGAAGAAAGATCTTTGGGTCTTTGGCGCGTGGTACGGTCAACGTTATAGTGACAACCCTAAAGCCTTTTTTGAGTATATTAACGAAAATCAGAAACATATTAAGGCTGTATGGATTACTAAAGACCAGGCTATTGTTGATCAATTAAGAGAAAATGGCCATATAGCCTATTTAGATAAGGGGTATAGCGGCTTATGGATGCAATTAAGAGCAGAGTTCGCCTTTGTTTGTCAATCGTTACACGATGATCTTTATCCTGCTTGTATAAGTAAAAAAACAAAAGTTGTGAATTTATGGCATGGCCTGCCGTTGAAAAAAATAATGTATGATGTTTTTGGTGAGCAAACCGTTGAAAAAAATATTGTCGGTAGGTTATTTGACTTTCTTTCACCTTATGAGAGAATCAGAAATGATTACTTATTGGCGACCAGTACTGAAACACAAAATACCTTATCGAAAGCCTTTCGGTTACCTAAAGACAGAGTTATAATTACTGGGTTTCCACGTAATGATGTTTTTTTAAAAGAAAAGAAAAAAGCCATTAAGTCGGTATATAAATGTATATACATGCCGACTTTTAGAGGCGGTATTGGCACAGAGTGTGACTTATTTGCACAATATGGCTTTGATGTTGAGCAGATAGATGGAACTTTGAAGGAAAATAATATTGACCTTGTCTTGAGGATGCATCCAGTTAATAAACCACCAGAATACCTTATTAATGCGATTAAAAACTCAAGCCATATCACTATTGACTCTACTGCTGATATATTTGACTCAATAGCAGATTATGATTGCATGATTACGGATTATTCTGGTGGGTATTTTGACTTCATGCTTACCGGAAAACCTATACTATTCGCACCTTTTGATTTGGAAAAATATAAGCAACAAGAGCGTGATTTGTATTATAAATATGAAGATGTAACAATCGGACCTTATTCATATTCATGGCCTGAACTGATAACAAGAATAATTGAGGTGCGAAGCCAACAGTTAAGCGCTAATTATGAAGTATGTTATGAGCAATTAACCAATTTATTTCACACTCCTTTAGAACCAGAGTATAGATCATTTTCGGAAAAATTATTTTATAGTCTTTCCCATTAATTTTATTTATACATGTGACTTTTAGATAAGTTATAAACCAACATTGGAATGAATATACTTCCCTGCCTTTATTGATGGTAGCTCACCAACGAAAAAATTATATGAGGCTTTATATCTTTTATTTGCTGTTTAAGAAACGTTACAGTTCAATCTATATTTTTACTTATCCAGGTAATCCATTTTGATACCAGTATTGGGTGATATCTCTGATTAAAATCTTTTTTTCATCTATTATTTTGGCCAAGTTATAAAACTCGAAAAGTGGCATATTAATACCAGCTGCAATCCCTCCTAAATTATATAAAGATTTTCCTATCTTTTGAAAGCTCTACTTCAACAGCTTGGTTTTGATAATTTGACATTTAAATGCATTTGCACAATAACCTCAGCTTCGATCACTGAATAACAAAATGATCAAAGTTTTAATTGAATTAGGTGGCCAAAGTCATGTTGCACAGCATTCCTAGAAAAGTGATTTTAAACAAAAGGTTTGTACTAACGGCATTGCCTAGCCAACTACTTTAGTCAAAAACATAATCAAATTTATTGATTAAAAATTTTTCTTTATTGGCAACCAATTCTGCGGTTTCTTTATCATAATAAAAACTAGTAGGGTGAGCTCTGTTAGAAGTGTTTGCTTTTTCTTTCTTCGCTAAAGCCGGAGTTAGTGCTTTATGATAAGGGATATTCAATGAATTCAAAGTAAAGATAAAATCACTTTCTAAATTTTCTGTTTTTAAAATGCCATCAAGATTAAGTTTGATGTTTTCAAGAGTGTCAATACTCATAGACTCATCGAATAGGATTTGAAAGTCCTTTGCGAATAAGAAAAAGAATAAATAGGTATAAATTCCAGCAAAATTGGAAATAGTGCTAACACCATAGTCTTGAAAAAGATCAAATTTTCTTTCGGGAGCCAAGACTAACTTAATCCACTCTCTAAATCTTTCAGGATCGTTAGCGTTTTCATATAAACGTGCCCATTTATTACTGGGTCTACTTATTTCGCTTTTTGTTATGTTAGTAAGGTCATTAAAACAATATGGTATTTCTTGGTGACAATTATACTTTCGACCATTAGTAAAAAACTTAATTAGAGATTTCTTTTTACAACATTGATAATATGGACCACCTTTATTTAAACAGCTATAAGACCAATATGATAAATACCACTCCCATGGATTTCTAATAGATCCGATTACTTTCTTTCCTTGAAAGTCAAAGCTTTTCGATGGTCTGAAATGTTTACCTAACTGTTTAGTCTGGGGAAAATGCTCTAAGATTAATGACTCTAGGTATGTGCCACCTGTTTTTTGTAACTGCAAAAAAATAAACTCATTGTTTACTAACATACTATTCTCGTTAATTAATTTAAAAACATTAGATATTTTATTTTAAACCTAATACCCTGAGCGTGTACCTATTTGGGAAAACTCAATTTTAGTTATTATGTCATCATACTTTTGAGACAGTATACACCAAAATATTTGGCACTCAGGTTGGTCGTATTTAATACATGCTTCATAAACTTCTGTACAAAGCGACATTATTGAATTTTGAGTGGTTATATCGGCTGTTTTATAAACAATAACACCTGTGTTGGTAACTATATTGTCGTGTTTATAGCCATCAGCGAGTCGCTTGTTGATAAACTCAATAGTTGCGTCCATGCTTCGAGCATATCGTTCTTGACTCTTAGCTTCGTTTACTTCATCCCATACAGAATCTTTAAGCCTGGGTGTTTTCCTTATTAATATACCTTTATCACAAAGGCTTGTTAATTCCTCTATATTGTCGGAAATACGCCGACTATCCATATAAACAATGTAATCATGCTTAAATAGCTCTAAAAGAATCGTTGGATCGAGTTGAAGGAATTTAACCACTTTTGCATGCAATGATGAATCAATACTTTCACCATCTTTAACTTCTTTATCTAGATAGAAATATTGCCAACCTCTATAGATAATTTCTTTTTTTAGTTTTTTATTATTAGTAAAAAAAAAACAGTTGTTTTGTTTCAATGGAGTTTCTGGAATGACAGATACTATTTTTAACCAATCTAGAATTTTTATGGGAAGTACTGATTTTATTTTATATTTCACTAATCTGATGAAATCACCTAATGAATTAATTTGTCGTGGTTTATTAAATCTGGCCCCAAACCAACATGATATAATTACGGTATTTTTCATATTAACTCTCTATTTATTGGAAAGATAAGGTGAATAGATGTCACAAAAAGAAAACAAGTTTAAAACCATCCAAACTTTCATCGCTAGATTATGATTTTTTGCTAAGTCTTTATCATCTAATAAAGAAAGGACAAAAGTTGTATCAATCACTTGGTTAGCAATATTGTCTTTATCGGTTAGAATTTTCCTTGCTTGGTCAGCAAAACTACCGCCTAGCCATTTGTCTAAAGGTACAGGGAAACCCATTTTTTTACGATAAAGCACTTCATTAGGTAAGTATTTTTCACCCATCTTTTTAAGGATGTATTTAGGCGTGTCATGCACTTCTGAACTTTGGTCTGACAATTTGGTTTTAGCAAGGGTTTGGTCTTGTGCAGAATTCCATTTAAGCTTATATTTGTTAGGAATGCTAAAAGCAAATTCGACCAAGCGGTGGTCAACAAAAGGCACTCGCGCTTCTACCGACGTTGCCATTGTGGTGGTATCCACTCGAGATAATAGTCCTTGTAAATGCACCGTTTCGAACGTATACATCATTTTTGTTTGATAATCAGATGCTGCTACTTCGTTGAAGCTTTGCTCAAACCTTTGATTTAATGCTAACTCTATTGTTTGCCAGTCAACATTTTTTGCTAACAGGTTGTGCTTTAATACCGGTTTGGTATAGCTGTAATTATAAATAAAGTGCTCTAGTTCTGATGAGAAGTGCTGTTGACCATATTTTTTATCAAAAAGTGCAGCGGTCTCTGTTTTTTCTTTTAAAATATCTTGGTGAGTAAAGTCATCGGTCGAGCGAAAAATTCGGCCATAGCCGCCAAATATTTCGTCTGCACCTTCACCGGAGAGAACAACGGTAATATCTTTTTTAAGCTCTTTGCTCATTAAATATAAAGGTACCTCGTTCGGTACCGATAACGGTGCGTCTTTAAAAGCAACAAGCTTATTTAACGTATCAAAATACTCGGTCGCATCGATGTTTATTGCTTTATGGTCGGTTTGGTAACGTTTTGCGACACAATCAGCATATTCGAATTCGTTATAGCCTTCTTCTGAAAAACCTATGGTGTAAGTTTTAATTGGCTGTTTAGTATACTTTGCCATAATGGCGGTAATTAAACTTGAATCAACTCCACCAGAAAGATAAGCCCCAAAAGGTACATCTGATATCATTCGATATTTAACCGCTGAATCTAATAATTCATCTACACGCTTCAAATAATAAGCTTCACCTTTGTCTTCACTTTGGTCGACAAAATCTGCTAACTGCCAATATTTTTGTTGTGTAGTACCTTGCTTGGTAATATGTAGGTAACTACCAGGGGTAAGGTTTTGAATACCTTCAAAGAATGTTTCATCAAGTATTGAATAGCGATATGAAAAATAAGAAGAAACAGTTTTCTTATTTAGAGTGAATTTTTGTTTGGCTAAAGCCAAAATAGACTTTACTTCTGATGAAAAAATATAACTTTCATCATTTTTAAAATAAAATAACGGTTTAATTCCGAGGCGGTCACGTACTACGTAGGTGCAATCATGTTCCGATCTTTTATCAACAATAATGAAAGCAAACATGCCATTAAAGCGCTCAATACAGTCAATACCATAGTGGATATAAGACTTTAATAAAACTTCAGTGTCTGATTGAGAGGTAAACGAAACTCCCTCTTGTTCTAAAGTCGTTCTTAGTTCTTTAAAATTATAGATTTCACCATTAAATATGAGTGCAACTTTTTGGCAGTCAGAATACATGGGTTGATGGCCAGAATCCGATAAATCCATAATACTTAACCGAGTATGACCTAGCCTGTTACCATGGAACGCTTCAAAACCCATATCGTTAGGCCCACGATGAGCCTGTAGTGATAAGGCTGTTTGAAACTCGTCATTACTAATGTTTTTATTTATATCACCGATTGTTGCTAAAATGCCACACATACTATTCCCTGATTATTCTATTGAGTTAAGTCTTTTATTTGTCTTTACGAAGGTCTAATAAAACATTATTAATTAATGTAGAGGATGTACCTTTGGAATATGGAAAATAGACAACACGCACACCTTCTTCTTTAAATTTGTTATCGATTGCTTCCCATTTTTCACTTTTAAACCAATCATCACCGACAAACATAACGTCAAACTTTATTTTTTCCCACTGTGTAAATTTGTCCATATCTTCTTGAGGTATTACTGCATCGACATACCTACATGAGCGAACAACTTCCATTCTTTCTTCGAAAGATATAACCGATTTTTTATTTTTATAACTTACTAGCTCATCGGTCGTTACGCCGACAACTAATTTGTCGCACATAGCTTTTGCGTTACGTAGTAAATTAACATGACCAACATGAAATAAATCAAAAACGCCCGTTGTGTATCCTAGAATCATATCTTTTCCTTGTCTTATAAACCCATTTTAAGTGTGATATATACCGCTACAATTACAACCCAACAATATAACATGGAGCGAATAGCGATGTTAGTATTAAAGAATTTTTCAAGTTTTGGTTCTAATCTTACTAATCTAATATGGCTAGCTAGTGTCATACCAATAAAAATAAAGAGTAGTAAATGAAATGTTTTACTTAAAAAGAAGGCGGTTACCATAAACCCCACCATTGAGAAAAATAATGTTTGGTTTAAAGCGTATTCTCTATTTAATGTTTCACCATCAAGTTTTAACCTTTTTTCATTCTTTGTTGAGGCTAAATTGGATGATCGTCTGTTAGGTACAGATAAATTATCAAATTTATCTTCCTTTTTGTCTTTGTTTTTGAATTTTATAAAAGAATAGCTAACAATTACAGTAAAAACTAAAGCACCACCCCATAGACTATAACCAGGAATTCCTAACTCGCCAAGAATATGAATATATGAGTTGTGGGCAACTAAGCCATGGACTTCAACAAAATTACTTTTACCTACACCAAAAACAGGATTAGCAAACATCATTTGTATGCCATGGTACCATGCCTCTAAACGAGAATTAGCGGAATCATCTATATTACTTTGTAGTGAAGTTACTACTGTTGCTGCTATAGGTGCCAAAATTAAAGATGAGATGAAAAGCTTAGGCCCAGCATAAGCAACTAAGAAATAAACGCCCACTAATGATCCTGCCCCTAACATAGTGCCTCGTGAACCTGTTAGGTATATACCATATAATAACGCACTGAAACTTAATATCATGGATAGTTTTATCAGTGTCTTACCACTTTTGAAAAAATAAACAGTGAAGGGAATGCACATAACCAATAACATCCCAATGTCATTAGGATCAGAAAAAAAACCTAAATAGGTTATACGTCTTTCTCCTAAGTCAATACGACCAACGGAGTGAGAATATAGTGCCCAACCATCTCCCATATATGCGGTTTGCTGCACGTGCCCATTGTGAACCATGATTAAGGCAGCAATAAGGCATATATACATAAGAGCATGTTGTCGTTTAACTGATGTGATACAAGTGGTATATAGAAATAGAGGGATAAGTGAACTAGCAAATAAGTCTATAGCTTCATCCAAGCCTGTCATTCCAGAGTTGTTGAAAAAACCAGATAATATTATTAATGGAGCTAGAGCAAGTAACATCCAATGTTGAGGGTGGATTTTTATTGGGCGTTGCCCTATTAATGTTGCCAAAAAGCAGAGAATAGCTAGAATTTTTATTACAATCCACTCTCTAGTTCCAACAAACATTTCATGCGGGCGTATTAATACGGCTGCTGTATACAAAAATAATAAAACGAAGGCTAATGATGAGTTGTTATTTTCTTTTTGTGGGAATTGGTGTGCCATAGGTTTTATGAGATCCATTTTTCAGCGTATATATATAAATAAATTTTAATTGTTTAATAATACCGTTATTTAAATTTGTGTAATAATTTTTTTATTGTGGTGAACAGAATGTTCTTTATCTTACTCTTTTCAAATAAGGCCCGGTAAATTTTTTCAGGTTTATGGCTCGCGAAAGTACTTTTATAACTATCATTTAAGTCACTGCTCATAAAATCATAATTTTCAAATGGATTGTTTAGTATGCTCCAAATATGCAAGGAAAATCCTGGTGATAAATTAGCATGGTCTTTTTCATCCCATCCGCACTGATAAAAAAACAAGGTATTATGGTCGGTTAAATAATAATTTATTGCAATGGGCTTATGGTCAATCAGCATAACGCTTATTTTTACACTTTTACTTAATTGAAAAATTTCGTGAAACTTGATGAAGTCATCATGGAAGAAAGCACCAAGTTTGCCTTTTTTATTCCACCTTTGCTGGTGAAATAGAATTAACTGCTGCCAATATTTACCGTAATCTGACTCAGATACCCATATAAATTCCGTATTCAATTTTTCTAATTTATTTTTACAACTTTTCCACTTAGCTTTATTATTTTTACTTAATGTAAGTAGGTAATCTTGATTATTGGTTATTAAATATCGTTGTCCTGTGTTTGTAAACGTGGTTTTTTTAAAATTTGCTAATATCCGGTGCCAGTTTGAGTTTGGTAATAACGTATTGCAATACAAACTGTCAAATGTAAGTGATAGTATTTTATTTGCCAGCTCGTTATATATCGATTCAGTGTTATGAAGTAAAACAATATCCTGAAACTCTGATAAAACCTCACTTTCTTCCGGCTCACCTTGTCCTAAAGGTAATAATTTCGATATTGAAATGAGTGTTTTACTTGGTTGTATATATAATGGAGCAATCGCTACAAGTTTTTTATTTTCAAAACCAATGATAGTTTTTAACTGCCAACTTGGTTGCCAGTAAATTTTTATCCAGGTCATTATCCATTCTGGTGAACAAAATAGGTTACTTTCTGTTTCAAGTATTAGTTGTTGCCATCGGGCTATATGCTCTTTCAAGCATGTTATGTCTTCAACTAATAACCATTCTATTTTGTTTACGCGAGTATTATTGACCATGAATCGTATTGTATTCGTTATGTTTAATGCCAAAAAAACCTGCAATGGTACCCACTGAAGAGCATAGTCTGAATAATCCATCAACAAAGGTTGTTTTATTTAATGTAACGATACCTAACATACAATAGCCGATACCACGAACAAGCCTTATAGCAGACATCGCGGTGCAATATAAAACTGTCTTAATAAGTGAGTCTTCAAATAGGTGGCTTCTGGTAAAGCCAATGCCTGAACGAAAGCCCCTTTTCATAAACCATTTAACTGTAGCTCTAGATTTTGGAAACTCTTCTATAACGGCGGCGTTAGTATAAAAAGCGTTAAAACCCGCCTTTTGACACTTTAACGCAAAGTGATAATCGCTAGCACCTGTCATCGCAAACCTTTCGTCAAAAGCCGGGTTAACTTGTTCTAATACTTTACGAGATAGTAAAAGGTTGTTGGTATAAAAAACATTTACACTATCACCCTCAACTAAATTATTCTTTCCATAAATTAGGTCAATTGCCCAGCTTGGGGTGTCTTCTCCACCCATTGAAATTACATGGCTGGTAACAACATCAGCTTTATATTCCGCTTTTTTATCAAGTAATTTTTGTGCCCATTGGTCAGACTCTGGCCATTCGTCATCATCAATAAAGAAAAGGTTTTGTGAATCTGTTTTTAAAAACTCTTCAACACAGCGGTTCCTTGCGAAAACAATACCAGCAGATGATTCATGGAAGTAATGAATCGAATACTTACTTTTTTTTGCTATTTGGTTCACAACATCTACAGTGCTTTCTTCACCCGCGTTATCCACAACAAGTATATTTAATTCTATATCGTCAGACACTTTTTGTTTGATTAAAGACTTAAGTAAACGCTGTAACCACAAGGGGCGACGGCATGTGATGATTGCGATGGTTACTTGTGTTTTTTGTATAGACATATTTACTCTTATGTTTCTAAAATAAACTTATTAATGAATCGCACCTATGCTTGGAGGGTTAGTGCGTTTTTTGTGTATGTAGTCGGATGGATATTCACTCATATAAATACCTTTTTCGTTTAATAAGCTATCTTTAAAGGGAGTGAAGTCTTTTAATAAATAATCAAATAAGTTGTTTATATTGGTAACTGGTTTACTGTGTTTATCATTATTGGAAATCAAACGCCACTCTTGTAACGACATTGTACTTTCGCCGCCATTTAAAGTAAATGTAGGTGTGTACGCATTGTAATCGCTTTCAAAACCAATTAAAGAACTGTCGTCAATGCTAACGGCTCCTCTATAATTATGACGAGAAACGCAAACATTATTTTTAAATACATTATAACTACTGTTAACTTTAAATAGGGCGCACCAACGCCCATCTTTCGGCATTACAATGGTATTATGAACAATTTCATTATATTTAGAACCATCACCACCAGTATCTTTAAATAGGGCAATTCCAGTGGCATAATTGTCATACAATATATTGTTGTATACTTTTGAATATTGTACTCCATCCATATTTAATGCAGACCCTCCCGCCTTACCATTATGGTAAATTAAATTATTGTACACCCTAGCATTGGTAATTAATCCTATACCCCCCATATTTTTATCGCCATTAAGTTGAATGCCTGCTGCATTGTTTGAATGGGTTATATTGTCGTGAACTGAAATGTTATCAGAGGTATTTGAAACATAAATACCGTGCTGTTTAACTGATTTAGTCGCTATATTGTTATTAATGGTTAAATTGCTACAAAAGCCGGTGAATATCCCCCACATATTATTTTTAACCAACTTGTTCCACTCGATGGTGATATCTGAACATGTTACTGCGCTAATGCCCGCTCTGTTAGCGTGGTGTACTTCAAATCCTTTAATAGTGATATGGTTTGCATTTTTAATTTCAATGCCATCTCTCGAACTTCCTTCAAAACCATCAATTTTTGCATTGTCTGCACTAAACGTAATTGGAAGGTCTTTTGTACCACTTTTTGAAATCGTAAAAGGTTTATAACTTCCTTTTTCTACGTTTATCGTGTCACCCGGCTCTGCAAGGTTTGAAGCATGCTGCAATGTTTTCCATGGTCGTTGATTGGTACCGTCGTAAGAATCATGCCCGTAATTAGAAACATAAAATTGTGTGTAGTATTTAGCTTTGTTTTTATATTTTTTATTATCGGTATTAGTGATAATGCTTTCTTTTTTATAAGCCTCTTCGGGGTCAGTTGTTCCGGAATCGGGATGTATCTTTAAGAAATCTGTATCTACGACTTCAAAATTATTACTAACAAGTTTTTTTAAATCTTTTAAGCCCCAGTGACTCCATTTTTCATTAGGTTCTCCACTTATGAATAATGGACCACCGTTATCAGCTAAAATCATACCGTATTTTTTTAGTGCTATTGCAATGACTTTTGCTTGTGGTGAGAAGTTTGAAATATCAATGTCTGGCTTTAATCTTAAGCGCATGCCCATAGGAGGAAGGTTAGGGTTATTATGCCTTGATGCAAAATGCCTTGCAGGCCATAAATATGCTCTGTTTGTTGTTCGTGCAGTAAACCTGAGTGCATGATTAATTACGCCAGACTCGACTTCTTTATGGCGAACAAGCCCTGGGAATATGGGCAGGCCAGCAGCATCGGCTGATGTCCATTTATCAGGTCGCAAATTATTACTATTCAAGTCAAACACAGCACCTGAGCCAGCTGTCCATTGTCCAGACTCTCTTTTGTAAACATTAAATAACTCATATAAAATGCATTGGTCAGTATCAAATGAAATTATATGTCTATCGCCTTTAGAGCTTGCACCACCTTCTATTTTTACCTGTTCGGGAATGGGATATTTTACGAGATCACTTTCAGCTTTATATCTAAACAAAACTGAATGTTTTGGAGTATTATTATTGGTATAATTAACAGCAATTCCTGCTGCTTTGTTTTTAAAATTGTTCGAGCCAAAATCAGGGTGAACTTTAACACCTTTGCCAATAGCGTTTAACCAAATAGCTGACTGCTTATGAACAGGTGCATTTGTTATTTCTTTATTCCAAATGTTTGATTGAGGAAAAACATTACAATTACTAGCTTGTATACTGTAACTACAAAATATAAGAGACAATAAAACCAGTGCACTATATGAGCTTTTAATCTTGAGGGTTACTTTTACAGTTAATGTTTTAATATAATCAAAATAACAGTAAATATAGTCAGATTTTTTTTTCATCAGTGCTCCTTAAAAACCAAGCTTTAAACGTTCAAATAAACAGTGCTATTATTTGTATTATGCTATTTTGAATATTGCTCTTTAATCCCGTCTTGATAACTGCCATCCATTACACTTTTCCACTTATTTTCGTTATTTAAATACCATTGTAATGTTTTAGCAATATCTGTTTTAAATGACTCTTTTGGTTCTAATATTTTTACGTCTGGACCTTAGTATCTATGTAGTCCATCAGAAAACACGCTCATCTATTAACTTTAATAAATATTTACCATAACCACTCTTTATGAGCGGAGCTGCTATTTCACGTAACTTATCTGGAGTGACCCAACCATTTCGAAAAGCTATTTCCTCTGGGCAATTAACTTTTAATCCTTGGCGTTTATCTATAGTGGCAATAAACTGTGCGGCAGCTAATAAATCGTCATGGGTACCGGTATCTAGCCATGCTGTACCACGACCCATTATTTCGACTCTTAAATCGCCTGCTTGTAAATATTGATCAATAATATCAGTAATTTCTAATTCGCCACGTACTGAAGGTTTTACTTGTTTAGCAAACTCAACAACGCGTTCATCAAAAAAGTATAAACCCGGTACAGCGTAATTTGACTTAGGTGATGTTGGCTTTTCTTCAATAGAGATCGCTTTGCCAGCCTCATCAAATTCAACAACACCATATGACTTAGGGTTGGAAACATGATACCCGAAAACTGTTCCACCAGAGGCTTGCTTATTCGCATTTTGTAATGATTTAACAAGATCATGTCCGTAGAACATATTGTCGCCTAATACCAATGCAGCAGAAGAACCATTTAGAAAATCTTCAGCAATAATAAATGCCTGAGCTAAACCGTCTGGGCTTGGTTGGACTTTATATGCCAAATTGATCCCAAAATTTTCACCATTGCCTAGTAAGTCTTCAAAACGATGAATTTCTTCTGGCGTTGAAATAATTAGAATATCTTTAATGCCCGCCTGCATTAGAGTGGCTAACGGGTAGTAAATCATTGGTTTGTCGTATACAGGCATGAGTTGTTTACTAACAACTTTAGTTAACGGGTAAAGGCGTGTGCCACTTCCGCCAGCTAATATAATTCCTTTTCTCATTTTTTCTTCTCTTTAAAATTATCAAGTGAAAGCTTTATCATTGCTTCTGTTTCAGCTTTAGTACAATTCGATTTACATCGCGCAAAAGCCCAGTGCAATTCAGTATCATTATTACCCGTTAATGCTTTTTTAATACGATTGACTTTAAATTGCCTTACCTGAGTTGATGTATCATTAGATATTTTATATTTAACAAAAACGAGCGCTTTATTATTATGTTTAGAAATCTGATAAATTAGCCAGTTATTCTCTACAAACTTTTTCTGAACAGACCAACCTTTGGGGATTACATTATTGTTATAGTAGCTTGGTTTGCCATCTAAGTCTTCGCCATTGAAAGAGTAAATAGAATAAGTAATCTCTGTATTCCCAGCTGATATATTCATATTTATTTTCGATGAATAGTAAAAAACCTCAGGGGTGTTTTTTTCGATTTTTACTTCATTTACATTGACATCCTGGGGTATTGAGAGCCTAAGTGTGCTCGATGATGCTAAGGTCATTATGATTAGAAAAAATAGTGCTAATTTATTTGGATTCGACCGGTCAAAATTTTCCACTTTATTAGGCTCTGGTAATAAAGAACCTGAAAGTGTGTTTCCCCAGTAAAATAACAAAATCATGAAAGGTACATAAAGGTACCAGCCAAAAGTATTGTGATCTTCCATCAGGCTACTTTCCATATTGCTATACTCACCAATTAATATTAGTGCTGTAATTCTGATCCAATTGGTGAGTAAAGCCCCTAATATCGTTAGTGATAAAAATAACGCTGCACGCTTAGTATCTCTAATATTAAGAAAAATAAAGAGAGAACCAATGGCTAATGAAACGATCATGTATCTTAGGCCGCTACATCCATCTGCTATTTCAAAAACACCTGCGGGTATAGTAACAAACTCTGCTTCTACATAAGTGGGTACACCAGTAAAGCTCATCATATAGGTTACGGCAGCAATCGATACATTTTGCAGTAAAGGGACTAATACACCCCAAAAAGGAAATATAAAAATAAGAAAAGCTGCAGGGAAAACAATATACCAATTAAATCGATATAGCATCGTTACACTGGTTATAAATACGGCTAATAACGCGCCCCAATAACCAACACTTATTTGTGCGTTGGTTGTAATGAATAATAGGTAGCAACTGAGTAACAATAATATGGTGGGAAGAACTGCAAATTTTTCTCTGAATCGTAGTTTGCCACTTTGCGCTAATTCATAATATAGGTATAAGCTAATAAAAGGTATTAGAAAAGCGTGTGAATAGGTACCGTCATCAAAACCGTGTCGCCATAGCGTAATTAAAATAGGGATATTTAAAGCACAAATAGTAGCAAAAAGTATTAATATACCTACGAAGGGCGCATTTATTTTTGGCTGATCAAATAAGGTGTTTTTATTCATTGTTAGTCGTTGTTGCTCATACTTTAATATCTAATACTACCGAGAATTAACGGTTTGTGATACTTGTTTTTATTTATGAGGAGAAAAGCTTAATTAATATTGCCATTAGTTAATTTTACTAACAATTGTAAGAGGTTTACTAAGTAGGTAGTATATTGATAAGTATAAAGGCTATGTAAACTCTTGAAGGAATTGAATGATGAAATGGTTAAGTATTATAGTTCGTTGTTGTGTATTGATGGTGGTTGTAAGTTGCAGCAAAAGTGAAACTGCCGAAACTCATCTCGATAATGCAAAAGCATATATTACCGATAGCAAAATTGATGAAGGTATCATCGAATTAAAAAATGCAATTACTAAAGCGCCTAAAAATAATGAAGCTCGATTTTTACTGGGTAAGCTCTATTTACAACAAGGTAGTGGCATTGAGGCGGTAAAAGAATTAGAGAAAGCGCAAGAACTCAAGTACACAAGTAATAAAGTTGTTCCACTATTGGCAAGAGCTTATTTAATCACTAACTCTGATGAAGACGTTATTTCATTGAATGAGAAAGCGCTTGAATTACCTGATGATCTAAAATCTCAGTATTTAGCTTATAACATTTTAGCTAATATTCGTATTCAAGATAATGCGTCTGCAAAGAAATCAGAACAACTCTCTATTCAATTGTCTGTCTCTACAACTTATTCCTACCTTTCTACTGCCTATCTTTTATTATTTGATAATGAATTGGATGCTGCAAAAAAGGCCGTTAACAAATCACTTGATATATTCCCTGAAAATCCAGAGTCAGTAATGTTGCTCGCTCAAATCAATACAGCTCTAGGCCTATATGCTGAGGTGAGTGAAAATTATTTGAATTATGCAAAAATTCAACCTAAATCAAGAATTATTGTTTTACTTTTAGCTGATGCAGCTCTTAAAGAGAAGGACTATGAAAGTGCTGAAAAATACGCTGACTCTATTTTAAAAAATCTACCAAACCAACCTTATGCACATTATATAAAATCTATAGTTAGGTTTGAGTCTCAAGACTATAAAGCAGCTAGTATGCATGCTAAACAAGCTGAATTATTTGGTTTTAATTCGCCACAACTTAAGCTTGTTGCTGGAGCAAGTGCCTACTACTTGGAAAACTTTGAACAAAGTTATCATCACTTAAGCGCTATTGTTCAGTATTTACCTGCAGAACATCCTGCGTTAAAAATGTTTGCAATTAGTCAACTGCAATTGGGTTTAATTAGTGAAATTACCGAAACATTAAATAATTTTACTGTGTCGAATAAAGATGATAAACAATTTTTATCTACGTTGAGCTTACAGTTAGCTGAAATTGGCGCGATTGATGACGCTAAGAAACTTGCTGCTAAAATAACAAGTAAAGATAGTGACAATGCAGAGGAAAATATAAGTACCGGCATTTTAAAGCTGATGTTAAATGATCCTTCAGGGATGACAAATTTACAAAGCGCACTTTCATTGAAGCCTGATATGCTTTCTGCGCAACTTGCTTTAGTTTCAGCCGCTTTACAAGTTAATGACTTTGATAAAGCACTTGAAATATCAAAGACGTGGCAAGATAAGTATCCCAATAATCCAGGTGCTTTTAATATATTAGCAACGGTATATTTAAAGCAAGACAAGTTAAATTTAGCTAAAGTTAGTTTAAACAAAAGCTTAGAGTTATCTCCAAAAAATTATTTTGCTATTTCAAACTTAATTAATATAGCTTTGAAAAAAAATGAACCTGCTGAAGCAATCCGTTTGTCAGAACTGGGTTTAAGTCTTTTTCCTGAAAATGAAAAAATGCTAGAGCTATATTATGTGGTTGCTAGAACAGACCTAAACAGAAGGGATTTAGCTACATCAAAAATAAAAGACATATTTGAGTCTAGTACAGATGATTTAGCCTTTGGACTATTATATGCTCAAGTGTTAATCGATCAAAATAATTATAAAGATGCGTTAAGTATTCTTGATTCGTTTGAAGCATCAATAAGCTCTCCGGCTAAGCTGTGGCAATTAAGTGTTGTGGCTCATCGCAATATTAACAAAGGCAACGGCGTCTCTGTTGTGATCGACAAATGGATTAAAACAAATCCATATGCAGTCGAGCCTATTATATTAGTATTAGATCAATACATGCGTAATAAAGACGTTGAGTCGGCTTTGAGTCTTGTCGATAAAGCGTTAAGCGGATATCAAAAAAATAATACGATGCTGAAAGCCGCTAAGATGCAAATATTACTTGATAACGGTAAGTTGCAGTCAGCTAAATCTTTTTATCCTGAGTTTTTAGACAGCGACATTAATGAAAAGGTTGTTGGAGGTGTTGACGGTCGAATTTTACTTTTAGAAAAAAATTATTTAAAAGCCATTCCACTTTTAAAAGCTTTCTATGAGAGCTTCCCATCAGGTAAAAATGTTATTTTACTTGCTATAGCACAAAAAGGTGCTGGTTCAACAGATGAATCGATATCCATCTTAGAAGATTTTCTTGAAGTGAAAGGCCCGAATAATAATGTTCGTTCTATACTGGCTAATTATTATCTTGAGACACAACAAGAAAAGGCTATACCCCTTTATGAAAAAATGCTGTTAGAAAGACCTGATGATATTGTTGTTCTCAATAATTTGGCTTGGTTAAACCTTGAAAGTAATAATATAGAGTCGGCATTAAAATACTCTGCTAAAGCTGTTAATTTAGCGCCTAAGCATCCTAGTGTACTTGATACCCGTGGAATGATTTTGTTCAAAGCTGGCGAGAAAGAAAATGCTTTAACAGCATTGATAAGTGCCTATCAATTATCAAATGGTCATGATGTAGATATTTCGCTTAACTACGCAGAGGTGCTTATTGCTAATAACAAAAATAAGGAAGCACTTTTTGTCTTAAAGCGTATGAATAGTAAAACGTCAAAACAAAAACAAAGAGCAAAATCTTTAACTTCATCAGCTAATTAAAATACCATGTCTCATTGACAATCTTTTATGTCAGTTTGAGTATTCATTAATTAAAAACGAAAACTGGATGTTTCTACAATAAAAAATTAAGGAATTTATATGTATATCAATACTAAGTCGAAATTAGCTGTTCAAGCATTGTTGTTAACAACAATGCTCTTAGGGTGTGGCGATAACAAAACATCAGCTGAATATATAAAAGAAGCAAGAGTTGCGCTTAATGATGGTAAAAATAGTGAAGCGATAATCAATTTAAAGAACGTTTTAAAAACTGAAAAAAATAATGCTGAAGTCCGGTTTTTGCTTGGTTCAATATATGCTCAACAAGGCTTATGGATAGAAGCAGAAAAAGAATTATCACGAGCAAAAGAATATGGATATGTGCAAGAAGAGCTATTTTTGCTGCTAGCAAAGGCCCATTATAATATGGGTGACTCAGCGGCAGTAAAAGACTTGCTTGTTTACAGTGGAGAATTTAGTGATAAAACGACTACTGCAGTAAAAGCTTTTTTGGCTATGGCATACTTGAAAGAAAATGATCTTCTCCGTGGAAAAATAGCGCTTGCTGACTTATTAGCAACAGACTTTGTTTCTAAGTACATTATATTAGGCCAAGCATTGCAACTCGGGTCTGAAGAGAAGCTAGAAGAAGCGCTTGCGGCTATAGATGATGTGTTAGTCAGTAATCCTGGTTTTACAGAGGCACTTGAGTATCAAGGGTATCTTCTTTATACCGCACAAAGAGCAGAAGAGTCGGCGCAATCTTTTAGTTTATATCTTAACATTCACCCACAAGCTGAACAAATTCGCTTACGTTATATGATGTCGTTGGTTAGTGCTGCAAAATTTGAAGAAGCCGAAGAGCAAGCCGATATACTTATAGCGATTTATCCAAAAAACCCACTAGTTAACCAGGTAAAAGCGCAAAATAGATTAATAGAAGGTGATTTTTTAGGTGCTAAGCAATTTTCAGAATTAGCGCTTAGAAGTAAAGCAGACCTTTTGGGCTCGATAATTATTGCGGGTTACAGCTCTTATAAATTAGGCCAACAAGAAATGGCTTACAGCCATTTAAGTAAAGTGCGAGACAGATTATCTTTGCAACATCCAGCTCGGAGATTACTTAGCGCAATCAGTTTAGAGCTGGGGTATATCGACGAATCTTATGAGGATATACAAAATGCCCCTAACGATGATCTAGATATTGCTTTCTTATCGCTATCTTCTAGTCAATTATTTAAACAGGGCGATCTCGATAAAGCAGGTTATTTACTTGATAAAGCCCAAGAGATGGAACCCTTTAGTGGCCAATTAGCCTATCAAAAAGGGGTGCTTAAAATGGCAGTAAATGACCCTGAATCTATCGGTTTTTTTGAACAAGCTATACAAAGTAACCCTGAGTTTGAGCAAGCAATTTCTCTTCTTGTTATGGAGCATTTAAAACAAAAACGTTTTGATGATGCGCTAAAAGTTGCCCGCTCTGCTGTAGACAATAATATTGTATTGTCTAAAACTTTAGAGGGTGTAACGTATAAAATGAAAGGAGACCTTATACTTGCAGAGCAGGCATTTAACGAAGTATTGAAGCATGATCAAAAAAATATTCTTGCTCTGTTTAATTTAGGTAATATCGCGGAAAGTAACAACAATATAACCGTCGCAGTAACATTGTATCAACAAGTTCTCATGATCGATAATGAAAATACTTCAGCAATAAATGCAATGTATCGTATCGGGAAAAATGACAAGTACAATGGGCTGGTTAATGAGCGACTTACCGAATTAGTTGAAATTAAAGAGTACTCTGCTAGTGAAACGCTTATTCTTGTTGGCTTTTATATGCGCGATAATAAAGTCGTACCCGCTAAATCAGTTTTAACTAAATCTCTTGAAAAAAATCCTGATGACTTTTCTTTACGTATTGTACAAGCAAAGATGTTGGCGTTTGAGGGGGAAGGGGGATTAGCACTGGAAAAATTGGATCAAATCCTCCTTTCATTTCCTAAAGCCTTAGAAGCAAGAAAACTTAAAGTTGCCATATTTAATGGGAAAAAACAAAGCTTTGATACGGTAAAAGAACAGAAAATTATTGTCGAGCAAGGTCTAGGTGGAGAAAATGAAAGATTAAATTTGGTCTTTTTATATATTCAAGATAACAATTTAGAAAAAGCTAGCCAATTATTTTCTAAACTACCTGATTTGTCGAACATTTCTCCTAAGTATAATGTAATAAAGGGAAAGCTTGCTTTTATGCAAGCAAACTTTACACAAGCAATTCGATATTTAAAACCTGCATATGAACAAGCACCTTCAGCACCCATTTTAATTGATCTGGTCCATGCGATGGATAAATCAAACCAAGAAAAAGAGGCATTGGCGTTAATTGTCGCGTTTGAAGAAAACAATGATCTGACTATTGAGTTAATGCTCAAAAAAGCTGAACTGTACACCTTAAAAGAGCCAGAAAAGGCGTTGGCAATATATGAACGTATAGCCCAAAAAACTAACAATCATTTTACAATGTTGAATAACATTGCTTATATACTACTGTTACAAAACGATCTTTCCAGCGCATTCGACTATGCAAAAATGGCATTATCGAAAGCGCCGAATGTCCCGGCTGTTATTAATACTTATGGACTTATAGCGTTGGCGAAAAGTAATGTGCCAGAAGCCGTTGAATATCTTTCAAAAGCTTATAAAGCCGATATAAATAATCATAACTATCTAGTTCATTATATACAGGCCTTATTTGCTGATAAGCAGTATAGCTTGGTGGATTCATTACTGCTCAAAGTTGACAAAAAAATACTCAGTAGTAACTCGTTGGCAAGATTAGCAACAGTAAGCTCTAGCTAAATAAAAGTATTAATATAAAAAGTAAATTGAGTGAATATACTATTGTCAGGTTTTTTTACAGTAGCTTAAGCTTGAAGTTTTACTTGTTATTTAAAGCTTTGTATATCAATGGTTTAATTTTTTGGCACGATGTCTGCATTACATGTTGTGTCTATACATTATTGATTTTTAGTTACCGCAAACGAGTTAACTGAAATATAACACTTTCTAATTTAAATGGAGAATACAATGAGAAAATTTTTAACATCAGTTGCTATATTAGCTAGTTTGTCAGGTACTGCAGTTGCTGATCAAATTTCATGGGATGCTGGCTTTGGTGCTAGCACTCAAGGTGGCGTTCAAGTTGTTGACCCTATCACGGAAATGGTGTTCGCTTACAATTCACAATCTTTAGTTACCGATAACGGCGATGGCGTATTAAGCGTTGGCGATACTATACAGTCATACGGTGGCTATGGCGCTAATGGCTTTAATTTGCTTCCTACTCCTTTATCAGCTCTAAATTTGGGCACTATTAATAATAATAACATTACTGGTTTCGTACCTAACCCATTTCCGACAATGGATGCTTATGGAAGTGACTACGTGTTTACTTTCTTTTTCAATGACTTAATGGGTACATTTAACGGTACTGATTTCGTATATAATGCAGGTACTTTACAGTTTGGTGTTATGTCTTTTAATGCGGCTAATACAGGTTTAACTGCCGGTTTTCATAACTTATTTGACTTGAACGTTAGTACTGGCGGCCCTCAAAATGTTGCTGGTCAAGCTAAGCAAGTATTTACAGGTACATTAGATAACTTTGCTAACGGTGCTGGTTCAGATTTTTCACTTCGTGACAAAACTATGGACGAGTGGGCAGCTTTAGGTGATATTCGCTGGTCAACAAACCAAACAGTTTCTGCTGGTTTTGCTGGATTCCCTTCTGCACCGCTAGATATCGTATTTGAAAATGGTGTAGCTATTCTTGCAGCAAACCACACTGGACGTTTAAGTATTGATGTTCCAGAACCTACAACTCTTGCAATTTTAGGTTTAGGTTTATTAGGTTTTGCTGGAGCACGTCGTCGCAACTCTTAATCGAAAGCTTATAGCCTAAGCACTTAGCTTAATAAAAAACCGCCAATTGGCGGTTTTTTTATGTCTGGCTTTTATCGTTTATTATCGGCTCATAACGTATTAACTTACCAAAATATTTATTTTTGAATAAGGTTATAGCACTAGTATGAGCGCTTAGCTTAATAAAAAACCGCCAATTGGCGGTTTATTCATTGCTGGTTTTTATTATTTTTTTTCGGCTAATAATTTTTTAACTCGCCAAAACATGTATTTTTGAATAGGGTTTTTATTCCCCCAAGGTCGCCAAGTTTTAATTAATTTATTTCTATAAGCGTCAAAGTGCATACCGTGAGGAGCATGAATCACTTCACCACGTTTTAATAATATCTTTAAAACATTAGTACAGAGTGTACCTGCGGCTAAAGATATACCCATACAGGTTGACGGAACTTTCTTTTTAAGGAAGTTAACAGAAGAGCTATCCACTAAATAATGACGTTGCTGCACAGAAGGTGACACGCCAATAACAAACCGGATAATATTATCATTAAATATGAGCGCTTTTTCTTCTTCAGTGGCATTTGCTGCGGCATCTACAATGGCAAAGTATTCGTCGAAAGACATTTTTCCAGGTATGAATACTAAAAAAGCAGTACCCATACCCATTGGTGCTGCAGTAATGGCTGGTATGCCTTTTTCATAACAACGACGGAAGACTTTACGTCTGATTTCTAAAACAAAAATGTCTAAGCTATCAACGTAAATATCGACACCTTCTAAAAATTCATCAAGGTTTTCTTCATTGATACCTGAATCGAAGTTCTTTATGGTTGCTTCAGGATTAATACCTCTAATCGTTTCTTCCATAACCGCTGCTTTAGGAAGGCCTATCGTTGACATATTAGCACCAGCTTGACGATTAAAGTTGGCGACATCATAATCATCTAGATCTGATATATGGAAGTTTCCAATACCCAGACGGGCTAAAACTATTGTATGGTCTCCACCAACGCCGCCTAAACCACCAATAGCAACCTTAGTATTTCTAAGTTTTTGTTGTTCTTCTTTCGTTACCCAGCCAATATTTCGCGAAAATGCTTCTTCATAGTTAAACATGAGGATCCTTTTATACTCATTAATTGAAATTATGCCAATTTACATCTTAGTCATAAAGTTGTTATGGATATGATTTTAAAACTGGCTACGAATATCTTTTTTTATTTCTTTATATAAATTTTTAAGGTCACTTCTTAAGTTTTCTAAAAATATTTCAGGACTAATATAATAGGGGGCACGTAAACCGTGGTATTGAATCGAGTCACCAATCTGCAAAAATTTAATCCCTACAAGTTTCATGCTGCGAGCTAAACGTGGTTCCATCATAACAAAAGCGTGCTTTATACCTTTTTCGATCATTAAGATACACGCTATCATATACAAACCAATAGCTATAAATGGGAAGGAACGTAACTCTGATTCTGAGTAGTTAGTTTCACCAATAGTTGAGCCATTGAAACGTCTAAAATCAGCCATAACCGCTAAGCGAGAAACCTCACAGATTTCTGCACGATTAAACATTTGTGGGTTAAAGTCTTTGTTTTGAATGACATCATTACATAATTTTTCTATTGGCAATAGTTCGTTAGCACCGTTTGAATGTATTATACGCACACAACCGGTGTACTTATCTGAAGGTTTATGTTGAATTAAAGCAAGAGTTGAACGTGGGTCAAACTCATCAAGTTCCATTTGATCATCTTTTGGGTTTTCAAAGGCTAATTCATTACAATAAACGTCATGGCGAATTTTAAAAACTTCTCGACGAAGATCTTCAGTTGAAGCGTATCGTGGTTTGAGAAACTGAGTAAATAGTTTTACATCTACCTCAGGGTTAATATCTAGAGCCATTGTATTCATGACATTAATCTTTTTTAGGAGTAAAAAATGCTTTCCAATAGTTTGTTACACGTACTGCGAAGTATTTTGTTGTTATGTTACTAACGCTGTCTTATTAATAAAATTTTTCAGCTCTAAAGCACCACTTTCAGAGCAATAATATACTGCACGATATGTATAATGTATTAATTAACAATCAAAATAAGTACTGCTGGTTTACCAGGGTATCTAAAGCTGAGTATGAATATCTTTTTGTATCTCTTTAAAGAGACTTTTGAAACCACTTGATAAATTTTCTAAAAAAATCTCAGGGTTAATATAATAAGGCGCACGTAGTCCATGGTATTCAATGGGCTCACCTATTTGAACAAATTTAATCCCCACAAACTTCATACTACGAGCTAAGCGTGGTTCCATCATAACAAAAGCATGTTTAACGCCTTTCTCAATCACTAAGTTACAAGCAATCATATATAAACCAATAGCGATAAAAGGAAAGCAACGTAACTCAGATTCAGAATAGTTAGTTTCACTGATTGCTCCGATTGCAGAGCCTTTGAAACGATCTGATTTACGACGTCTAAAATCAGCTTTCACTGCTAAGCGAGAAATTTCACCAATTTCAGAACGTTTGAATTTCTTCGGATCGTAGTCTTTGTTTTGAATAGCGTGGTAACAATACTTTTCTATAGGTAATAATTCATCATCATTACTTGATAACACTATGCGAACGCAACTGGTGTAGTTATTGGTAGGCTTGTGTTTAATTAACGCAAATATTGAATGAGGGTCAAACTCATCCATCTCCATACCATTATCTTTTTGATTTTCGAAGGCTAATTCTTCACAATAAACATTATGACGAATTTTAAATACTTCGTTACGAAGGCTATTAGTAGAGGCGTATTGTGGCTTGAGAAACTTGGTAAAATGCTCAGCAATATTTCCAGCATCATGATTGACCTTAAACGACGCCACTTTTTTTGCGACATCGCCAATGATAGGGGAATTTAATATTAATTTGCTTAGACTCATTTTCTCATCCATTTGTCTTCATGTTATTTCGTGATAGAAGTCATTACGTCACGAGACATACTATTAATATAACCTAATACCAGAGAAATATTACTATTAACTGTTAAAAAATTTATTTTTTTCCCAGTTTTATCGGTAATACTTCCTCTGCTGTTTTAAAGCCAATATCAAATAAGCTTTGTTTTTGCTCTGTCGTCATGGAAAAGTCAACGGCAGAGTAATTGCCAATATTAACTACTACGGTATTGTGCCAGAAGGCTTCATTAATATATTCGCGCGAGATCGTGGTCATAAAGGTACGAATAAGCAGGGTTACGTACTTATAAATTGGGAAAAAACCTTTAATATTAACTTCGTTATTTTCATGCTCACCCTTAAGGCGAAAACATAATACCGGTGTCCCGTCTTTTGCCCAGTCTCGATGCAGGGCGTCTTCAGATAAAATACTGCCGTCGACCATGACATGCTCGCCAAAAGTCTTGAAACTAAATATTAAGGGAATGGACATCGAGAATCTTACTGCCAGTGATACTTTTACATCAGGGGTGAGCTCTTTGTTGAAAATAACGGGGGTACCTTTAGCGACATCTGTGGCAACAATATGTAAATTATAATCAAGCTCGGCAAATGTTTTTCCACCGAGTAGGCCATCCATCCATTGTTCAAAACGGTCACCTGAACTTAAACCGCCGTTGCGAATTAATTTTAATAATGAAAATTCTCGGAACTTGTTATAGTTAGTATTTAACGCGATATCTTTAATTTCCGCTGGGCTTAAGCCAGCTGCAAATAAGCTGCTAACAATACTGCCACCTGAAACCCCTACTAAGTGATTGAAGTCGATGTCATAAGCTTGTAGCGCATGTAAGATGCCAACATGTGCCGGCAGTCGTGTGCCGCCACCAGCGAAGATAGGAACTACTGTTTTTTTTGTCATATTGTTGAACGACCTTAAGAAATAGCTGCCTACAGAGATATAACATATTGTTATGATTATTTTAATTATGAGTAATCATAGCTGTTTTTGCGAGTAAAACGCAGTAAACTTATTGACGATAAATAATATTTATAATGAATGGAGGGTTTAAGATGCGTTATTTGAAAATAATATTAAGTGTTTATTTAATTTTTTATACCAGCTCAGTACTAGCCGATTTAGCGGATACCGTTGAAAAAATAAAACCGTCAGTAGTGGGTATTGGTGTTCATACGCCATCGGGTCGCCAGCAAAATAGTTTGAACGGCAGTGGCTTTGTTATCGGTAATGGCCGCTATGTGGTCACTAACTTTCACGTTTTACCCAAAGAACTTGATGCAAATATTCTTCAACAGATGGCGGTGTTTACTGGCTCTGGGAAAGCGGCGAAAGTGCGAACCGCTGATATTGTTGCTAGTTCGCAGTTGCACGATATCGCCGTACTAAAAATCCATGGCGCACCACTGCCCGCGATGCAACTTGCAAATAAAGAATTTAGTCGAGAGGGCAGCTATGTTGCATTTACGGGCTTTCCTATTGGCGCTGTTTTAGGTCTATACCCTGTGACCCACCGCGGTATTATTGCCAGTATTACACCAACGATAATCCCGGTGGATAATGCTCAGCAAATTAGTATTAAGATGTTGAAAATGTTACGTAATCCTTATTTAGTTTATCAACTTGATGCTACCGCTTACCCTGGCAATAGTGGCAGTGCTTTATATGATGTTGATTCAGGAGAAGTGATTGGTATTATTAATAAGGTGTTTGTGCAGGAGTCAAAGGAAGCGGTTATTACTAATCCTAGTGGCATAACATACGCGATTCCGGTTAAATATTTATTAGCCTTACTAAAAAAAGATAACATTGATTATCTTGGTTCTAATCAGTAATTTTTAGTCTTCAGTTACGGCGGTCAGGTCTTGCAGGATTTTGGGTGAGTCTATTAAGGATGAAACGGGCACTAAGTCAATATCAAGGGCTGCGAGTAACGGTATTAAACGATTGAGTGCAGCGATCGTTTCAGGGTGAGGGTGCGCAATAGCCACCACTGATTTATATTGCTGGGCGTGCTCAATAAGCTGCATAAATTGTTGATCAATATAGTCAGTGGTTAATTCGTTATCTAAAAATATTTGTCGGTGGGTTGTTGGAACGCCCACCTGAAGGGCGATATGTTCTGCTTTGGTTTTGTTGGTAGTAACACTGTCGACAAAAATTAAATCTCGCTCTTTTAAAAAACGCATGGTCCACATCATTGGATTATAAAGTTTAGTTAGTTTACTCCCCATGTGGTTGTTGATGCCAATAGCAAAAGGTATCTCAGCGAAAGCAAGTGCTAACTGATGGCGGATTGACTCTTCATTCATTTTAACGGTTAGTGCGCCAGGTCCTAGCTTTTTACCATTTTCTGCTTCCATTGGGATATGCAAAATAATTTCGTTATTTTTATGATAGCCTTCTAAAGCCAGTCTTTTACCATAAGGCGTATGGGGGAGAATAGCGAAGGTTATTGCGCCGGGTAAGGTTAGCACGGCAGCATCACTTTTTCGGTAACCAATATCGTCAATAATAATGGCAACTTGTGCGTTTTTAGCTGTTGCTAAAGGCGTTATACTTAGTAACGTCAATAAAATAATTAGTTGTGGGAATAAAGGCAAAAGAACTCTTAATTTGGAAAACATCATTATTAACCGAGATTATCAGTAGAAAAAGTTAAAATCGAGGAGAAGTTAACTTTTTATCTTCATGTAAACCAAGCTTTAGGGTTAACTGCTTGACCATCGCTGGGTATTTCGAAATAGTTACAGCGGATTGACTGTTTTTATTAGCAGAAAAAATAAGACTCAGTAGGCGCTATATTTTTACTTTATTTAAACCAAGCTTTAGGGTTTACTGCTTGGCCATCGCTACGTATTTCAAAATAATTACAGCGGATTGACTGTTTTTATTAGCAGAAAAAATAAGACTCAGTAGGCGCTATATTTTTACTTTATTTAAACCACATTTTAGGGTTCACTGCCTGACCATCGCTACGTATTTCAAAATAATTACAGCGGATTGACTGTTTTTATTAGCAGAAAAAATAAGACTCAGTAGGCGCTATATTTTTACTTTATTTAAACCAAGCTTTAGGGTTTACTGCCTGACCATCGCTACGTATTTCAAAATATAATCCAGATTGACTCTGCCCACCACTTTGTCCAACAAGCGCTATGGGTTCACCGGTTTCTACCCGGTCTCCTACTGACTTTAATAATGCTTGGTTATAGCCATATAAGCTCATATAGCCGGCGCCATGATCTAACACTGTGACTAAACCATAACCTTTTAACCAATCTGAAAACAATACCGTACCGTTATGAATGGCTTTAACTTGTTTACCAACAGGAGCGGCTAACAAAATACCTTTCCATTTTAAGTAACCTTGTTTACGAGAGCCAAAACTATGGCTAATTTTGCCTTTAACCGGCCAAGAAAGTTTTCTTTTTAATTTTTTTAGGCCAACTAACTCTGCACTTTGCTGTGCTAATGCTGCGATTCGTTGTAATGCCACCACTAAGTTTTGTTCTTCTGCCACTAATTGAGCTAACAGCTGTTTGCTACCCAGCAGTTCTTTATTTAATGCGCGAATGGTGTTTTTTCGTTCTTGCTTAGTGTTTTGAAATACGACTTTTTGTTCGGCTTGTTGTTGTTTTATAAGATTTAACTTTTTGGCTTGCTCTTGGTGTTGTGTCGTTACGGCGAGCAGATCACTTAAGACAATCTGAAATTGGTCAATTTCTTTGATGCGAGCATCGTTCAAATATTTATAATAGGTAACGGTACGTTCTACGCTAGCAGGGCTTTGCTGGTTAAGTAATAATTTAATATAGTCGTGATGTCCCGATGTATAAGCGGCTCTTAATTGTTGGGCTAACACTTTTTCTTGTTGCTGTTTCTTGTGCGTTAAGGTTATTTTTTCTTGCGCGAGTTCTTTTAATGTTTGCTGAGTATCTTCAAAATCATCTTGGGTTTTAATCATCGCCTTTACTATTTTAGCGATTGAAATATCGTCATTTCTTAATTGATTTTCTAAAGATGAGCGTTTATTACTCGTTTGTTTAATCGATTTTTCTTGCTCAACTATTTGCTGCTGAACTTTCGACAATGCTTGATTGGTTTTATTGGTCGTATCACCATTATCCGACGACTGTTCAGTGGCATTCACCGACATCAATACGCAGCTAAGGCTGAATATTGATGCAAATAAAGATATTTTTTTCACGGTAAATTTCATTTTAATAATAATTTTCTTAGATAAACTTCATTAACGAATGACCGGTCATTTGCTTGGGTTGCTCTATATCCATCAGCTGTAATATTGTTGGCGCAATATCACTCAATGCGCCATTTTCTGCTGGTTTAGCGGGTCGGCCAATATAAATTAGCGGCACAGGTTCACAGGTATGCGCTGTGTGTGCTTGCCCTGAATTGTTATCAACCATTTGTTCAGCATTGCCATGGTCAGCGGTAATTAAACACTCACCTCCTGCTTTTTCTAGAGCGGCAACAACACGGCCAATACTGCTATCAACCGCTTCACAAGCTGCTACGGCAGCATCAAACTTTCCAGTATGACCCACCATATCACCATTTGGATAATTACAAACGATAAAGTCGTGTTCACCGCTTTCAATGGCGGCGACTAATTTATCAGTGAGTAACGCTGAATTCATTTCTGGCTGCAAGTCGTAGGTGGCAACTTGTGGAGAAGGTACTAAAATACGCTGTTCGCCAACAAATTCACTTTCTTTACCACCGCTGAAGAAGAAAGTAACGTGCGCATATTTTTCTGTTTCTGAAATACGTAATTGCGTTTTATTGTTTTTCTCTAACCATTCACCCAGTACGTTTTCAAGTGCTACTTTAGGGAAAGCGATATTGGCTTTTATGTCACCGGCATATTCGGTGAGCATGACAAAGTCAGCAATAGCAGGACACTTCTTACGCTTAAAGCCAGAAAAGTCTTGTTCAGTGAAGCAACGGGTAAATTGACGCGCACGGTCGGCTCTAAAATTCATAAAAATTAAGGAGTCACCATCATCAATTTCTATAGCTTGGTTGTTCTCGTCTACAATCGCTGAAGCGGCAACAAACTCGTCATTTTCATCACGGGCATAAGCGGCGGCTAATGCCTCAGTTGCGCTTGAATATTTATACTGCGCTTCACCACTAACCATTAAGTTGTAAGCTAATTCGACACGATCCCAACGTTGGTCACGGTCCATGGCATAATAACGACCAATTACCGAAGCTATCTGGCCACAGCCTAGCTGTTGGAATTTTTCTTGTGCTTTAATCAATGACGCTTCTGCGCTGCGAGGTGGTGTATCACGACCGTCTAGAAAAGCGTGTAAGTAAATTTTACGAGCACCTTTTTCTTTAGCGAGTTCGAGCATTGAAAAAATATGATCTTCATGGCTATGAACGCCACCTGGTGATAATAAGCCAAAAATATGTACGGCTTTATCATTTTTAACGGCTTGGTCAACCGCATCATTAAGTGCTTTGTTGCTGTTAAATTCTTTATCTTTTATCGATTTGGTAATACGAGTGAAGTCTTGATAAACAATACGACCAGCGCCTAAATTAACGTGGCCCACTTCTGAGTTGCCCATTTGTCCGTCAGGTAAACCTACTGCCATGCCTGAGGTGCCAATTAACATATGTGGATAGCGAGCATTTAAATCGTCGAGTACCGGCGTTCTTGCATGAAAAATAGCATTAGATTCTGTAGATTCTCGGTATCCCCAACCATCTAAAATCAGTAATACGGTAGGTTTTTTATTTGGCATTTTAGTTTCCATAACGGTGAAATTAGCTAATTATTCACCAGTATACCAAGGCAAATCAAGAATTGCTTGTGTGGTATTAGACAAAACATTTCAAATGAATTGTGTGCTTTTATTCGTTATCAGTCGGTTGTATCAACAAAAAAAACCTTTTCATTGATTTAATCGCTTATCACGTAAAGTTCTTTTTGGGTTTGCTTGGTAATTCTGTATACTATCGTCAACTTTTTATTCAACCAATATTTATTATTTTTATGGATCAATTAATTATTTTTGCTGGTAATCATCCAGTGCTAAGCGCTGCTTGGGCAGCTATTGTCGTTCTTATTATTGTGACGACTATTCGTATTCAAATGTCTCCTATTAAGCAAATATCTACACAGGAACTTACTTTTTTAGTAAACCGTGAAGAAGGTGTAGTAGTTGATATTCGTACCGAAAAAGAATTTAAAGCGAGTCGTATCATCGATTCGAAAAATTTAGTGAAAGAGAAAGTATCAAATAATGATTTTGCTACCCTTGAAAACTATAAAGATAAACCCATCATAGTTGTATGTACCGCAGGAATTACTGCTACCCCGGTTGCTAATCAATTACTTAAAGCAGGCTTTACTAAAGTAAGCTTGTTAAAGGGTGGTATGAATTCTTGGGTTAATGCCGGTTTACCACTGGTTAAAAAATAATAGCTAATAACTAATAAAGGTTTGATATGACAGTTGATATTTATACTAAAGTAACTTGTTTTTACTGTATGCGAGCAAAAGCTTTACTCGAAGAGAAACAAGTAAGCTTTAATGAAATTAAAATCGACAATAATGCAGAATTGCGCAATGCCATGATCAAGCGTAGTGGCGGTGTAACTGTGCCACAAATCTTTATTGGTGATCATTATGTCGGGGGCTGCGATGAACTATTCGCACTTCACGCCGCTAATAAATTAGATGAACTTTTAGCAAAAGATTAAAAGTCATCATTATATAAAATAATAAATACAATAGGAAAAAACTATGTCTGATGAGAACACCAACAACGCTGATGCGCCAGAAGCCGCTACTGAACAAGCCGCACCACAATTTGCTATTCAACGTATTTATACAAAAGATATCTCTTTTGAAACGCCAAATTCTCCTGCTATTTTCCAAAAAGATTGGAAGCCTGAAATCCAATTAGATTTAGATACTAAATCAAATAAATTGGCTGAAGATACTTATGAAGTTGTTCTTTCAGTAACCGTTACCGCGACTGTTGAAGGGCAAACGGCCTTTTTAGCTGAAGTCCAACAAGCTGGTATCTTTTCTATTGGTAATTTACCTGAAGCACAACTTGCTCATACTATTGGTGCATTCTGCCCAACAACATTATTTCCGTATGCACGTGAGTCAGTGGCGAATTTAGTGAGTCGTGGTTCATTCCCACAAATTAATTTAGCACCAGTAAACTTTGAAGCACTATTTGCTTCATATGTTCAACAACGTGCCGCACAAGCACAAACTGAACAGATGCCTGCGAGCAGTGAAACTCACTAATTAACGGTTTTTCTTCAAAATCGGCTAGTAGTAACAATAAAATGGAAGTGATGATATGTCGAAATTAACGGCAAAAATCACGGTTTTGGGGGCAGGGTCTTATGGCTCTGCCCTTGCTATTTGTCTCGCTCGAAATGGTCACAAAACCGTATTATGGGGACGAGATCCTCAACATATTGCGCAAATGCAAGCGTCTCACTCAAATGAGAAATATTTACCGGGTAGTGAGTTTCCACCCTCACTGACAACGACTAACGATCTTGAAAGTGCTGTTCAAGCGAGTGAAAACATTTTAGTGGTTGTACCGAGTCATGCCTTCGGCGAAATGCTCAGCCAAATTAAACCCTACTTATTACCAAAGGCTAAAATAGCTTGGGCAACCAAAGGTTTAGATCATAAAACAGGTCGATTACTGCAAGATGTTGCCCGTGATATTCTGGGGGATGATATTTCATTGGCCGTGCTTTCTGGGCCAACCTTTGCAAAAGAGATGGCGGCTGGCTTACCAACGGCTATTTCATTATCGTCAACTGATGATGATTTTGTCACTGAAATTTCTGATCTATTACATTGTGGTAAAACCTTTCGAGTCTATGCAAATAAAGACTTTATTGGTGTACAACTCGGTGGTGCGGTTAAAAATGTGATCGCTATTGGCGCTGGCATCGCCGACGGTATTGGCTTTGGTGCCAATGCTCGTACTGCGTTAATTACCCGCGGTTTAGTTGAAATGACACGTTTAGGCTGTGCACTTAATGCCGAGGCAAGTACTTTTATGGGGATGGCTGGATTAGGTGATTTAGTCTTAACTTGTACTGATAATCAATCACGCAATCGTCGATTTGGTTTAGCACTTGGCAGCGGCGTTGATGTTGAAAAAGCGATGGCTGATATTGGCCAAGTTGTTGAAGGCTATCGTAATACCAAAGAAGTTTATATGTTAGCACAACGTATGGGCGTAGAAATGCCGATAGTCGAGCAAGTCTATCAGGTACTTTATTGCGGCAAATCAGCAAAGCTAGCCGCTGCTGATTTACTGTCCCGCGACCGTACTGTCGAATAATTTTACACTTTGTTTGGCTCCGTTTATCTTTACTATTGTAAATTTAAACTGAGCCTTCAAAGCCCATTTGTCGCCAAGCTTCAAAAATAAGCACTGCGGTGGCATTCGATAAATTCATACTCCGGCTGTCTTTTAGCATGGGGATACGAATTTTATCTTCATCGGGTATTTGCTGTCTTACTTCTTCTGGCAAACCACTGGTCTCTGAGCCAAAAAGTAAATAGTCCCCAGGTTTAAAGGCAATATCACCATAGTAATTGGTTGTTTTAGTGGTTACCGCTAAAACTCGCTCAGGTTGTTCACTTTCGATAAAAGCTTGGTAATCTTTATGGCGCTTAATGGCTGCAAACTCATGGTAATCTAAACCTGCTCGGCGAAGCTTTTTATCGTCTAGGTCAAAGCCAAAGGGTTCAATAAGGTGTAACCTAAAGCCTGTATTCGCACAGAGGCGGATAATATTACCGGTATTCGGTGGAATTTGTGGCTGAAACAAAACGACGTCTAACATAAAAATGTACTTAAATTCGAAGATGATAAGGTATTATACCAAACGAATTACTATATTGTACAAATTAGCGCTTAAGTAGCAAGCATGGAAAAGTAATGACTATGAGTGAAGCTTTATCAAAAAAAAATGATTACAGTTTTTGGGTAAGAGTAGCTGCTTTCGCTGCTACTGGAACGGCCTTATTACTTTTTCTTTTGAAACTATATGCTTGGGTGGTAACAGATGCTAGCTCAATGCTGGCTTCAGCCACCGATTCGATGTTGGATTTATTTGCTTCGTTGATGAATGTGGTTATTCTTCATTATGCTTTGGCACCCGCCGATGAAAAACACAAATTTGGTCACGGTAAAGCCGAGAGTTTAGCGGGTTTAGTACAAGCCGCTTTTGTAACCGGCTCTGCCTTGTTATTGATCTTTCATGGCTTTGACCGAATTATTCACCCCAAACTGGTTGTTAAAACAGAAATAGGCATAGTGGTGACGATTATAGCTATCGTGATGACACTGTTATTAGTGGTGTTGCAACGTTTTGTGATTGCCAAAACCCGTTCTGTTGCCATTAGTGCCGATGCCTTGCATTACCAGTCAGATTTATTATTAAACCTTGGCGTATTAGCGGCGTTGATTTTAAGCAGTGGCTACTCTCTATATGCAGATGGGATATTTACTTGTCTTGTGGGAGTGTTGTTATTGAGTGGCGCTTTAAAAATTATTTACTTAAGTGTGCACAACTTAATGGATCATGAACTGAGTGAAGAAGAGCAGACTCAAATTACCGCTATTGTGGTTGCTCATGATTCGACCTTAGGTGTTCATGACTTGAGAACCCGACAATCAGGCCCGCAGCGCTTTATTCAATTTCATTTAGAGCTCGATGACCGACTGTCTTTACTGGAAGCTCACGATATTGGTGAAGCGATAGAAGAAGAAATTGAAGCGAAATTCTCGCCTTGCGAAGTGTTTATTCATCATGATCCCACTTCAGTGGTAGCCATTAAAACGGTTAATGTCGATCAAGAACCGCAACAGAAATAACATTAAGTTGAATGTGTATCATACCACTGCAGTGCTTTTTTTAAGGCGGGGCTGCGGTACTGGTCTTGCTCAAACATAAGCTCGTGCCGTGCATTGTCGACAGTGAAAGGTTTGCCTTCAGGGCAAGACTGTTGGTGGTATTGGTGCAATTGCTGGCAGAAAGTGTTTTGCGCTTTATTACAAACGATCGTGTCGTTACCTGCCTGCATGACTAAGATAGGTGTAGTCAATTTAGCTAAATCTGCAAAAATATTTTTCTTAGCGATAATGGCTTCTTTGAGCCAATGAGTGGTGACGCCGCCCAATTTTATTTCTTTATTTTTCTGATAAAGTTCCACAAAAACTTGGTAGCGAACAGTCGATTGACTAAGCTCATTTTCAGCAAAAGGTGTGTCGTTAAAGGCCGTTTGTCCAATAAAATAATTAGCTTCAGCAGCTAAGCAAACGTTAAAAAAATCACCTAAATAAATAATCCCTTTGGCAAGCCAGTTAGCGATATTGCCGTAGT
The DNA here is from genome assembly GCF_014077275.1 of Colwellia sp. BRX8-7. Lineage (NCBI taxonomy): Bacteria > Pseudomonadati > Pseudomonadota > Gammaproteobacteria > Alteromonadales > Colwelliaceae > Colwellia > Colwellia sp. BRX8-7. The sequence goes on from NZ_JACGVP010000003.1 coordinate 209,302, forward strand.
TAACTGCAATCATTGGCGAGGTTAACACCGCAGATTTTGCTGACAGTGGGTATAACTGCATCATGCGCACAGCAATGGCTCCCCCCATCGAATGTGCTAATAAATGGGGTTTTTTAGCGGGCGTTTTACTGGCATTATTTGTGGCACTTTCTATAACAACCTCATCAATAAATTTTTTAAGATCTTCGGCGTAGTCATCAAATTTTTTTACATAGCCTTTTTGGCTATCATTCAACAAACGTTGTGACAAACCTTGACCACGGTGGTCGACGATAAATATATTATAACCTTGCTGATATAAGTCAAAGGCGAGCTCTTGATACTTTAGATAGCTTTCAGACCGTCCGGTAACCAATACAAGGTTTTCTTGGTTTTTGGAGTCAGTAAAGGTTGCGTAATTTATTCTTATTTTATCTACGCCACTAAAAGATGAAAAATAACCTTGTTGCCAAAACTGTTTTATTTCAGTTGATAAGCGAGCACTAAGCTCACTTTCTTTGCCATAGTCATTACTATTGATTTTCGCTAAAGCCATGTTGTTTAATCCTAAGGTCGCATGACATTAGCGGTGATAATTCACTTATGCTCATCAGTTTTATGTCAGTGTTGTGCTTATTGGCAAAGTAATGGTTACAGATAAGCCACCAGAGTCGTTGTTTTTAGCACTTATCTCACCATTATGTGCTAATACTGCTTGCTGCGCTATCGCTAAGCCTAAGCCGGTGCCACCCGTGTTTCTATCTCGGGCTTCATCGACACGATAAAAAGGCTGAAAAAGTTTTTCGATGGTACCTTGAGGAACGCCATTACCGCTATCGCTAATGATAATCTTGATACTGTCTTGTTGATTGAGAATAACACTCGCCATAGAAATGACCACTTCACTGTGCTTTGGGCTATATTTAATGGCATTAATAATGACATTACTAAAAGCACTGCTTAATAAATTTTGATCTCCGGGTAGATCCAAAGAGAAAAAGTGCTTCATAGTAATTAAGATATGTTTTTCGTCAGCAAGGTACTGGCAGTCTTGACAGATATCGGCTAATAATTCATCAAGATGAACGGTTTGCAAATTAATTTTTTGAAAGGTGTTTTCTAATCGAGAAAGAGAAAGCACATCGCTTATCATTTCATTTAAACGGCTAACTTCTAGTTCACAGCGCGCGAGATGCTTTTTTTGCAGCTCGGGTTTGTTAATCGCTTGCTGAGCTAGGCCAACCGCAAGTTGTAAGCGAGTCATCGGCGAACGAAGCTCATGGGAAACATCGGCTAATAAACGCTGATTAGCGGTTAGATTTAATGATAACTTGTCGGCCATAGTATTAAAGCTGGTGGCAAGTGAACCCAGTTCGTCTTTTCTTTTATTGGCATGTTCGATTCGGGCATCAAGCTGACCGTTACCAATATCGGTTGCCGCACGTCGTATTGCCAATATTGGCTTAATTAATGTTCGTGCTAATAACCAGGCTAATAGAGCACTGACCGTAATGGGGATGGCAAGTTTCAACCAATTGGGCAGTTGCATAATAAAGGAATCAAAATGTCGAGACTGACCTTTAATGGCTAAATATAGTTCGACGGGTTGATTATCTAAAATGATATTTTTAGGGCCGGTAATACGAGATCTCGGAAATTGAATCGAGGTGATGGCTGAAAAGCGATTTTTTTCTAGGTAGCTAACCAAGTCTTTTAAAAAACGGCTACTATCGGTGGTGAGCTGACCACTATCAATATTTCTGATAATAATAGCTTCATTAGGTGATTTTCCTCGATATCGCAAAAGTCCATCGGCTGAAGTTTTATTCCTTTCAATATGTTTAGCGATACGGTTCAATTTTTTGAGGTCACCATGGTGCGCAGGCAAAACAATACTGTTCTGTGCTAACTGCGCTGAGATAAATCGTGTTGCTATAATAGAGCTTAAGGCGAACAGCCAAAACCATAAAAATATCTTAAAGCCAATCGATGAAAATGACTGTCTAATTTTATTGAGCATTAGTCATTTATCCCCGTGCTCTCTCCTGTGAGGAAGATATAACCCGCGCCACGAATGGTTTTTAATTTATCACTTGCAGAAAACTCGAGTAACTTACGGCGAATATTACTGATGTGCATGTCGATACTGCGATCAAAAGCACTCAATTTTCGTTTCAAAATTTGTTCTGATATTTCATTTTTACTGACGATTTGACTGGCATTATTCATCAGCAAAGCTAATATTTGAAACTCGGTACCGGTTAATTCAACTAACTGTTGATGGCAAAAAGCCTGACGAGTGCTATGTTCAAGCCTGACCTCATTAATTTGCTGATGACTGATAGTACTTTCATTGGACTTAACTATTTTAATACGTCGTAAAATAGCTTTAATGCGTGCCAGTAATTCACGATGCTGAAAAGGTTTCGCTAAATAGTCATCGGCGCCTAGCTCCAAGCCTAATATTCTGTCGTCGTTATCACCTTTAGCCGTTAACATTAAAATTGGCGTTTTATGCTGGCCACCTAAGGCTTTTAATACTTCAAAGCCATTTAGTTTGGGCATCATAACATCAAGTAATATCAGTGAAAATTTTTCATCATAAGCACGTGCCAGACCACTAACACCATCATGGCAAGCTTCTAATTCAAATCCTTCATACGATAGATACTCAGTTAATAACTCAGTGAGTTCTTTGTCGTCATCGATGATTAATATTTTCTGTTTGCTCATGAGGTTTTGTTATCTTTTGTTAGTGGCGGTATTTGGCGTATCTTAATATTAACTTAACTTTTATTAGAAAACTGACTTTGTTGTAGCCTTTACAAAAACTTTACACTGCCTTGCGTTTCTTTGCGTTGCAAGGTTTATAGTTACCTCACTTAAAAGAATGAATCGATTCACCGGGCTCGCTCAGTAATTGATTGATTAACTTATTCGATATTATTATCAATTTAACCCAGAGGTAAATCTTATGAAAAGTAAACTATCAGTTTTATTAGCCAGTGCAGTATTAACCTTATCCTTAGCAAGTACCGCAGCGTTGGCCATTAATAACGGCGATGGCGTTAACAATGACCGTCATGATGCCAAGCATACCGGTAACCATCAGCACAAATCAAAGCGTGGCATGAAAGGTGACTTTAAAAGAATGGCGAAGTATTTAGCGCTTACTGACGAACAACGTGAACAGGCAAAGGCGATAAATAAAACGGCAAAAACAAGTGGTTTAGTATTGAAAGAGAGCATGCAAGGTTTTCATCAACAACGTAAAGCGTTACTGATGGAAGAGCACTTTAATGAACAAGCTTTTGTTGATTTACAAAGTCAATACCAAGATATTATTGCACAAAAAGCCTTAATTAAAGCAAAGAAAGAACACAGTTTTATGATGATATTAACGGAGGCACAAAAAGAAAAAATGCAGTCACATCAAAAGCATGATGGGAGAAGAAAGCATCTTGCTGAGTAATCTTATTATCTAGCAATACTGAAAGAAAATATTTTAGACATGGTGCTTTCTACCGGTTGGTCATTATAACTTGCCGGGGTGAAACGCCATTTTTCTAATGATGAACGAATAGTATTACGAAAATAACTGACTCTGCCTTCACCATCGTATTGAATATCACGTACATAGCCATTTTTATCTATGGTGAATGTAACTTCTACATCTGTTTCAATACCTTTTCGCTTAGCATTGGCAGGGTATTTCGGGTATGTTGATGTCAGTAATTGCGCGGGTGCGTGTTCTGGCATGTAGTTAGTTGTCGATTCACTTGTCGAGGAAAGTACTTGCTCTATCATCTGTGAACGACGAGTTGTTGGTAGCGCTAAGTGCGAATTTATGGCTAATGGCTGCTTAGTCAAATCAGCTATTTGTGCAGCGTATGGGTTTTTTAATAATGAAGCTTTTTTGGTTGAGTCAGTGCGCTCAAAGGCTAATTCTGCTGGCGATTTACCCATAGTAACCGTTTGACTTAATGCCAATTGAGCTAAAGATTTGTTTACCTTTACTTGAGTACTAGGCTGTTCAGCTTGATTTTTTTGAACAGCCAAAGATTCAGTAAAATTACTTAAAGGTTCAGATTTAGCCTTTTTAAGCCCGACTAATTTATTGTTTACGACTGTCGCTAAGGTATCGACAGTATTCTTTTCTTGGGGATTGTTGGCATTACCCGTGTTTTTAGTACTGTCGTTGTTCTCAAAGTAAGCTTGTGCGACTACGAGCTCAGCATTTACTGGATTTTTATTGGTCTTTTTAGGAAAAAATGGCGCTATCATCTTTGCGGGTAGTTTGTTTTCTAAGGCATTACTTTCATTGCCTCGGTGTAATAATTGCTGCGCCAAAGAAGGTAACGCTATTTCATCGCCACTATCTGTGTATGTTTTGAAGTCATCATCGGCGCTACGGTATAAAGGAATGGTATCAGTGCCTATATCTAAGCTAGGAATTTGGATGTATTTTTTACTGCCCACAGCAATAATTGAGAAAATAATGACGATAGACGCTAACCATTTTCCTGAGTGAGTCGTTGTTGAGCAGTGTTGGTCGTGGTTAACTAAACGCAGAACGCGTTGCTTTAAATCACCACCCGATGCCGCCATTGCCATAGCGGGAATAGAATGATGACGGTGGCTGTCACATATTGAAGCGGTATCTGCCAGAGTGTGCGCATAAGCAACAGGGTTACCACAATGCTGCACAGCAATATCATCACTACAATATTCACGTTCATTTCGCATTTGCTTTGACACCCAACGCACAGCGGGGTGGAAGAATAAAAAGATTTCTACCAAGGTCTGAATGAAGTTAACTAGATAGTCATGTCGACGAATATGTGCCAGTTCGTGCAATATCAACATATCAAGTTGTGCGGGTGTTAAACCTGTCAACATAGTAACGGGAACAAGTACTATCGGCTTTAACCAACCTATTGCCATAGGCACATCATTTTTAAGTGAGATTAATAGTCGAGGTGAACAGGTTAATTTTACTTGTTCAACTAAGTGCTGAAATCTGGCTTCAAGTTCAGCATTTGCCGGCGAGGTGCCTATTTTGGGTAGTTGGTTAACATTATATAATTCGATGAACAGCTTTAGCGCTAAGGCAAAGCTTATTGTTACCCATGTTAATGATAAATAGGGTAAGAATTCAACCGCATTGGAGTACCAAACAGCAGTGTTTTGGGCGTCATTATTTATGATATCGCCCAGCAAGATGCTGTTATTTAATAAAGGACCAAATTGTGGAAAGTCAGCTTGAGAGATAATATAGAAAGTGAAAAAAGGCAGTAATAAATTAGCTACCATAGCCAATGACGCCATCGCATAACGCCATTGTGGTTTTTTATAAGAAGTAAACGTTAATGCCAACTTTAGCGCAAGCGCAACGAAAATCCCTTGCCAAAGAAAATGGATAAGGGTTAACGATAAATTGTATAAAAATGGACTACTCATTAAATTAATCTGACATTATCCTTCCATGTTATAGCACTTTTTAGATTGTACTATAACAAGTGTAGCAGTTTTTACTTTTCTAGCTCATTAAGTAATTGACGAATGTCGGCAATTTCTTCTTTACTGGTTGATTCATCTAAAGCTCGCATCACTAATTTTGACGTTGAGCCACCAAAAGCCTTTGAAGCTAGGTCTTTTAATAATGAAGATTGTGTAAAAGTTTCACTATTTGATGGTGCATAGACATGGGCACGATTACTTTCGTCTCGAATGACCAAGGTTTTTTCATGCATAATTTGTAAAATCTTCAAAACAGTGGTGTAACCTGTCTTTTGCGTTTTACTGACAACATCATGTACCTGACGAACTGTTGCTGGACCGACTTTCCAGAGAACATTAAGCAAAGTTAACTCTGCTTCTGTAGGCTTGATATTTGTATTATCTCGAGCCATCTAAAATCCTTAATACTATGAATAATTATAAGTTATATACGAATGCAATCGTATCTTGTGTTGATAAAATGAGCAACACCTTTTGTTGTTAGTGGCTTTGTTTTAAAATATCACTATGATAACAAAGGTTTTTAAATTGAATTTATTTTTTATTTGCTCAAGGTTTAATGTAGTACGAGCGAGGTAGTTAGTAAAAATGGTAGCGATTTTTAGTGTGATATTAATTAAATGTCGACCGGTGATTTTCGATGGTGATTGGCTGAGCGCTGTGATTAAAGGGTGCTGTGAACTTATCGGGAATCGTGATAATTCCGATCTAGAAAAGACATCAAAGAGAGTGGTTAGCGATGTTATTAATCACGAAGGCATATTCGCCCCAGACTTATTGCCCTGATTGCTGGTCGTACTGAACGTCAAGCTCCATAACATTTACCAAAATCTACCAAAATCTAGCAAAAGCCAATAGCGTATTTAAAGAAATTCACTACTGGCTCTTTAATGAACAAGGACTTTATGGTTAATCAGCGTTAACAATATTGGCGTAGAGTTCACCTAAACGGGTCACTGTACCTGGATGAGCATCAACATCAAACTCGATCATGCCAGGACCAAACGTTGACACTACCGTAGAGCCAAGTTTAAAACGTCCCATTTCATCACCTTTTTCAAAAGTGATCGCATCAGCGCCGTCAGCCGGGTAACTTTCTCTGAAAATTCCTTTGGCTCTAGGTGAAGTAATCGTACCTGCCCAAGTTGTTTCTATACTGGCAACTATGGTTGCGCCAACAAGGACCATAGCTAAAGGTCCTGATTTTGTATCAAAGATAGTGACAACACGTTCGTTACGAGAAAATAAGTTAGGCACGTTATTAGCGGTTAATGGGTTAACAGAAAATAAATCACCGGGTACAAAGATCATTTCGCGTAATGTTGCTGCCATCGGCATATGAATACGATGATAATCTTTTGGTGCTAAATAAATACAAGAAAACTTTCCGCCTTGAAAAGGCTTTGCGGTGTTATATGAACCACCCAGCAAGGTTTCCAATGAATAATCAAAACCTTTTGCTTGTATTAAACGTCCGTCTTCAATATCGCCTTGCTGACTAATAGCACCGTCAACGGGATAGCAGAGGGTTGTTTCATTGTTATCAATAGGGCGCGCACCATCTTTAAGTTCGCGGGTAAAAAAATCGTTGAAGGTGGTAAAGTCTTCGGCATTCTTAAGCTTCGCTTCTGACATATTAATGCCGTAATGCTTGATAAATGCTTCAATGGCTTTCGTGGTTACTCGGCCACACTCTGCAGCGGCAAATTTTCCAGCTAAACGCGAAATCAAATGTTTAGGCATAAGGTATTGAAGGGTGATTTTTAATTTATTTAAAAGCACTGAATTTCCTTTATATTATTAATATTAATTTAGTCGTTAAAACGAGAGGTTAATTTATTATCGCCTAAACTGGCTAAAATTCGTTGAAAGCTCGCTAAACGTTTTGGATGTATTTTCATTTCTTCACCTGCGGCTATTAATGCACAACCAGGATCATTTTGGTGTTTACAATCTCTAAATCGGCAACCACCCAAGTAATCTTCAAATTCAATAAAGCCATCATAAACTTCTGCTGGCGTTAAATGCCATAAGCCAAACTCTCGAATACCGGGTGAATCAATTAAATCACCACCTTGTTCAAAATGGTATAAGCGAGCAACTGTTGTTGTGTGTTGACCTAAACCAGAGTTCTCAGAAACTATTTTTGTCATTAAACCCAGTTCAGGCATCAAGGTGTTAGTAAGTGTTGACTTACCCACGCCAGATTGGCCTACAAAGATACTGGTATGTTCGCTAAGTTGTTTCTTAAGCTCTTCTATACCGTGTTGAGATTCATTACTGACATAAATTACCTGATAACCAATCTCACGATAAATATCGAGATGTTGCTCAATTTCAGCTTTACTGGCTTTATCAAGTAAATCAGTTTTATTGAGTAAGATAACGGGTGTGATACCTGTTTGCTCTGCCGCCACTAAATACCGGTCGATAATATCAGGGTTAAAGGCAGGTAACACCGAAGAGACAATTAATATTTGTGTGATATTTGCCGCTATGGGTTTTACGCCGTCATAAACATCTGGACGACTTAATACTGACGTTCGCTCATGAACCGCTTCAATGACTCCTGAAATACTGTGTTGTGTTTCTTTACCTCTGCGCCATAAAACTTTATCACCACAGACCAAAGATTTAACGCCGCGGCGTATATTACAACGTATGCAATCACCATTCTCTGCTTCTACATCGGCATGCTGGCCAAAGCGACTGAGAATAGTGCCGTTTTCAGGCTCTCCCAACTCAGTATCTTGCCATTGCACTTGCTCTGGTTTATTACGCAGTTTTTTAGCTTGATTATCTTTAATGCGCCTTGTCTGACCTTTAGTCAGTTTTTTTAGCTTAGACATGGAGTTTTATCATGATAATTATGGAGTTTCACTCGTCTTTTAAAAGGGTAATGCGACAAAAAGTTTTAATCACAGTTCATTGTCACGTATTATACTGACTAAATCACCATTCATCTAATATACTTGTAATAGTAATATCAGTCTCACTGAGTTTGTAACCTTGCTGTAGCGAAGAAAACAAATGAAGATAAGGCGCTTGATTGAATAATCGTGAGCTATTGCGATTAAGAGCAACTTAGCCTTGGCGTACTTTAGGGGGCACAAGTGGGTGATAATTTAATGATATTGGTATCAGTAAAACAGTTGGCATTTTTAAGGAAGCGGCATGACAGGTAACGAGACAAATTTAATTTGGTTAGATTTAGAAATGACAGGCCTAGAACCCAATACAGATGTGATTTTAGAGATTGCCAGCATAGTGACTGACAGTCAGTTAAATATTTTAGCTCAAGGACCTGTTTTTGCTATTCACCAAAGTGACGAGGTGTTAGACAATATGAGTCAGTGGTGTATCGAACACCATGGTCAATCAGGCTTAACTACACGTTGTCGTGAAAGTGTTAGTACGCTAGCCGATGCTACCGAGGCGACGATTAAGTTTGTTGAACAATATGTGCCAAAAGGTAAGTCACCGATGTGTGGTAATAGCATTGGACAGGACAGACGCTTTATTAATAAATATATGCCTGATTTTGAAGATTACTTTCATTACCGGAATATAGACGTTAGCACCGTTAAAGAATTAGCGCGTCGCTGGAAACCTGAAGTGTTAGATAAAGTGGTAAAAACGGGCGCTCATTTAGCGCTTGATGATATTTTAGAGTCAATTGCTGAAATGAAAGTTTATCAAGAACACTTCTTTAAACTATAACGCTCAGCAATAATGTATAAATCAAAGCGCTTAGGGCGCTTTTTTTATGCACGCTTTTATCTGCGCGTTTTTAACTGGACACTCACTATAAGTTTGCCACGGGGTAAAAAAACTTGAAGGTCAGACCAGTTTGCGCGACACTTAATTAAAATTAACAGCAGGCAAATAAATTATGGCGAACAAATTTGGAAAAATAATCAGTAAAGTTAATAGAATGCCGCGCTTTATGCGCTCTTTTTTACTGACTAAAATTTTCTGTTCGACAGTAAAGTATGCTGGTACTTCATCAATAAAGTTGATTTCTGTTTCTCATACCAAAGCGGTATTATCGTTAGAAAACAAAAAGAAAGTACAAAACCATATTGGTGGTGTTCATGCCATTGCTGCGGCATTATTGGCAGAGTCGGCGACGGGTATCGTTTTTGGGATGAATGTTCCCGACACTTGTGTACCGCTATTGAAAAGTATGACATTTCATTTTCAAAGACGAATGCAGGGAAATTTGTCTGCGGTAGCTGTATTAAGCCTCGCTGACATAGAACAAATAGAAAATGCGGATAAAGGCAGTTTGATGGTTAGTGTCGAGATTACTGATGAATCTGATCAACAGCCTATTGTTTGTGAAATGGAGTGGGCTTGGGTAACCAAAAGACGTTAAGTTTGAGAAGATAAAAAGAACCTGTAAACGCGCTGATTGATTTGACCTTAGTCGGCTATGAGGCGCGTTATTTTTAAAACAGCTTACTCATATCGTTATTAAAAACCGTTGATTCTTAGTGACAATTCCTTACACTGTATTTTTAACTAAATTTACCGTTGAAGGTATTGATCAATATGGACGCTACTCGTTACTTTTTTCAGCAATTATCAGGACGATTTTTTCGGATTGCTTTACTTTCATTCATTCTCTTTAGCGCATTAACTGCTCTGTTAGTTCTTCGTGATAATCAAGTGACCTCGTTAGTAGAGAACGAGCTGCCATCGTTAGCGAATAGACATAAACAACAACAACAAATTTTAATCACTTATCTAGCATTAGAAAATTTAGCTAAACGTATTGATGCCAAAAATTTATCTGCTGACTATGAGGTCGCCCAACAGCAAATTAATAAAATATCTTTACTGGTAAAAAATAATAAAGCTCAGCTTGATTTGATGTATGTTGGCCATAAAGAATTTTCAGGTGTTATTGATAAACTTAGTGAAAATCATCAGAGAAACACTCAACTTAAGCAAAATACCATTATTCAACTGCAGTTAATTAATGATCAATTAACGGTTGAGATTAAGGAAAAACAGCGACAAAAAAGTCTGCTGTTACAGCAACTCAATTCAGATAAATACACTGATAAAGTCACCGCAACCCGCGCTAAGGCCTATGTAAAGCAAATTACAGAATTGAGTGACTTACAACAATTACAACAAACCATTATCCGTGCACTATTAGCCTTTCAACAATTGAATTTACAGTCTTCTATTTTAGATTTTGATGATGTTAGTACCGAGCTAAAACAAGTATTAACGAGCTTTCTCCCAGAAGAAAGCACGGTTAGCCAACAGGGTGTGTTATTAACGCTGCAACTTAATACTTTAGAGCAATTATTATTTTCACAACAGAATTCGGTAGCGAAGTGGCGCAGTCATTTACGGTTATCTCGTTTATATGTCGAATTTATTGAGCAACAACAACAAAAATTACAGCTGCTAGTGCTTGAATCTATATCACCAGGGTCTTTATCTGCAGATAAAAAATTACGATTAATCGATTGGCTGCCTACTGAGATAAATGATTTTTTAGAAAAGCAAAACCTCAATGTTAACAATCAAGATTTACAAGTGACTGTGCTTAGTTTGATCGCACTACTATTTCTGCTGTTATTGTCGATGTTATTTAAAAGTAAAAGCAAAATAAAAAAATATGGCCAAGAGAGTGTGCAATTATTTAGGCAGTTCATTGAAAAAAGAACAAAGGATAGTGATGAAAAACTGACCCCCGACGGTTTTAATTCAATGGAAAATAAAAAAATTGCCGAACAGCTTGAAACCGCGCTCGAAACAATGATTAACCCTGAGCACAGTGAGCAAGAGTATCAGCAACAGCTTAGTGAGCAGCAAGCCGCTAATGACAATATAAATCAACAAAATAAAGAGATTAAGAAATTAAAAGCGTCCCTACAGCAACTCTCATTAACCCATAATACGCAAATTTTAGAGCGACAATCACAAGACAATGAAAACACCACAAAGTTAACCAATATGGTGGTGCGCAGTATGTTGCAAAGCCAAAGTGTTTCTATTGGTGCTGGTGTTACTTCGGTACAAGTTTATCGACAACTCGCGCGTATTTTTGATTGCTGTCAACAACATAAAATTCGAAGTGAATTTTTATCTGCGGTCAAACCTATGACGCTAAGTGATGTTGCTTTACACAACGAAATTGACGCGGCTTTACTTAATATTATTGCCGATGCCCATTTACAGCGTAATAAAATTTATTACCAACAAGATACACAATTGTTAACTGCTGCGAAAGTTGACGTACGCTTATTTCACCGGCTGTTAAGTGGCCTATGCCGATTACTGCTTGCTGATTTATTTAAAGCTAATTTACATATTAGTACCCTTGTTATCGATAAAAATGAAGGCCAGCAAATTGTTCGTTTTGATTTTTCTGTGACCAGCAAAAAAACAATCGCAAAGCTACCCGAGGCACTCGAGTGCTTATTATTAGACGAGCGCCTTGAGTCAGCAAAAACCAATACAAACGATACCCTTGATTACTTATGCTTACTGTTTGATTCACTTAACGTCACAGATAAAAATGTGCAGTTACAAGAAAAGGGTTACCAGTTCTGCTTTACTCTGCCGATAGGTTTTGCTGATGTAGCACAAGAGATATCGGTAGAGCGTATTAATTTAAAGCAAGCCAATATTTTGTTGTTATCAAGTGATGCCAACATTTGCAGTATTACAGAAAAAGCGATCACTTCAGCTAATGGCATAATAACTACCTTAGCCGATCCGGAACAAGTTATTGAACAACTGAGTACCGCGCAGTTAATTGATAAAAGCATTGATGTCGTTATGTTGGCCAGTGACCTTTATGTAAAATCAGTTGAAAAAATACAGCAACAGATATCAAGTTTATCGATAGATATTCGGCCAAAGCTTTTTGTTATGCAACCTTATCTTAATGCGCCTTTAGAGCGATATGGCTTGTTTGAACAGACAGAAACGCCATTGCAAATACTCACACTTCAGCAAAGCTTAGCTGATTTTTTAACGACAGAACAAACGACTAACCATCAACTTTCCGCCAGTGTGTTTAATAAACATCAGTATTTATCGACCCAAGTTGAAGTGCTCTTTGCGGTAGAAAATCCAAGTAAACAGTTAACTTTGCTGCGTATTTTACAATGGTTAGGACTACAGGTGAAAATTGTCTGTCAGCCTAAAACGATGACTCAATTGTGGAGCTCTGGAAGATACTTATTGTTATTTACCGAATTTGAACAATCACCTTTTATTAAAATGTCCGCTGGAAAAAGTGTACGCCGTGACATTTTTACTTTTAATCAAAGTAATTTCTCCGTTGAAGACTCACCAAAATTGGCAGATAAGTGGGCTGTTTCTATTTTACCTGCTTTGCATGATGTCGATGCTTTGGTGCTACTTTTACAGCCTTGGTTGAAAGCAAAGCCAACTAAAGTGGTTGCTATTAATACAGTAAAAGCACAAAGTAATAAGACTAAAGAGCATAATAATATTGACGCTGAACTGTTAAAAACAACTGAAAAGCTTGATGACGTATTATCGAACTTAGATTTAACACCCGCTGCGAAAACAAATCAACCTGAACCTTTTAACCTTGAACACTATGCAAAAAATCAGGGCTCTGCAGAATTGGCAATGTTAATGCTAGATGACTACCTTGCTGATATTGATGACGCGATGAAAAAATTATCAACGGCACTAGCGGTACATAATTACCCATTAGCGATGAGTCTAACGAGTAGCATGTTTACAACCAGTAAAATATTAACCGCTAACGACTTTATTGATATTAGCCAACAGCTATTATTTAGTCTTACGTCAAATACGGTCATAGAACATCAACAAGTTATGTCGTTATTTAGCCAATTAAGCGAACAGCAACGCCTGTTAAATGAGTTTGCTGAGGCAATATAATATGACTACTGGGATATTAGTTAAATGAGTTTTAACGCTGAAAAAGAAATGGATGTTGCTAGCCCTTGTGTTGGAATTTTTTTAAATGCTTGGTTAATGTGTTTACAGGGATACTAGTTAAATGAGTTTTAAAGCTGAAAAAGAAATAGACGTTGCTAGCCCTTGTGTAAGAAATTGCTGTTTAAATGCCGATGATGTCTGCCTTGGTTGTTTCCGCCATATTGATGAGATTTTGGCGTGGACAAGCTATAAAAGTAAAGAAAAAATAACGGTAATTAACAACTGTCAACAAAGACGAATAGTGATTCAAAAGAAGCACGATTAAGGTAAAAGTTAAATGGAAATTACTGAACAAAGTGAATTAGACGATTTTTCACAACTTACCGTGCTGATAATAGACGATAACCGGTTAGTTCATGACACCTTAAAAAGAGGATTGTATGATATCGGCATTAATCACGTAAAATGTGCAGAAAGTGCTTATTACGGTATAAGGTTATGTGAAACAACACGCTTTCATATTGTTATTTGCTCATTCAATGTAAATAGTGATAAAGACGGTTTTCATTTACTCGAAGAATTAAAATTCAGAGGTCATGTTAATAAAACCACGGTTCTTATTTTTCTCAGTACTGAAACGAATGAGTCTCTTGTTAATTCAATTGTCGAATTACAGCCCGATGACTTTTGGGTAAAACCACTCGCCCCTAAAACAGTGCAACAACGCTTAATCCATACCTTGCAAACTAAAAAGCAATTATTCAACATGTATCGAGCGACTGATACTAAGAGTTTTTCGAAAGTTATATATTTTGCTGACCGCCATCTTGTTAATCAAAGTTTACACCAATATCACCCCAATATATTGCGGATGAAAGGTGAGGCTTACTTAAGTCTTTTAGAATTTGAAACGGCAGAATCTTTTTTTAAAAGCCTATTGAAAACCTATACCTACGCTTGGGTTTATTTAGGCTATGTAAAGTCTTTGTTAAAGCAAGGGCGTATAAACGAAATTAATGAACTGATTGAAAAGTTAATTAATAAGCCCGCTACTCGATTTGGGGCTCATGATATGCTGGCGCAATATTATATTGAGCATGAGCAATATGAAAGAGCCTACGATGAGATAAAAAAAGCAACTGCGTTGTCGCCACGAAATATTGAACGTAATAAAAAATCATGGGATTTAGCACGACTCAATCATGACCATGAAGGACAATATATAGCGACACGAAATATCGCCCAGCAAGCGAAAAATTCTATTCATGATTCACCCGAATTGCTCTTAAATGTTATTCGTTCAGGCATTGATTTAGCGGCGGCTATTACTGACGAACGATCCTTTAAAGTTTTGCAGCAAACAGACAAGCATATTAAGCAACTTCAAAATGATTATAGCGACGCAAATGAGTTTAAACAGCAGTTATTAGTGATCCAAGCACGGTTATATATTGTTCGTGAACAAAAAGAGAAGGCCACTAAACTTGTTGAAAACCATGTTAATTTTATTGCGTCACCGCAAATTGAAGACAACCTAGATAAAGTGAAAGTCTTTCACGAATTGGGTATGCGCGAAGAAGCGCTAACAATGTTAGAGATTATCGGTAAACAAGTCTCAGGTGATTCATTAACGAGCCAAGTGATCAATAAATATATTGAGCAGGAAAGTCTTGAGCGTGCTGAAATTAATTTTTCACCCAAACAACTGAACGATATGGCGATTGAACATTTCGAAAAAAATCGTTTACAGCCCGCGCTTAAGGCTATTCAGCAAGCTCTAAGATTAACACCTCATAATATTAAATTAACGATGCGTATGTTAAAAATATTGGTGGTGATTAAACAAAGTAATGAATTTGATGAAAGTCACCAAAAACTGGGCGATGAAGCGCTTGCTCTACTTTTGTCTGCGAACATTAAAAACAGCGGTGTTGAGTCTATAGAACAGTTAAAAATAAAGTGGCAGCAAGCTGAATCAACTGAGCCTGCTAAGCATCTCTAGGTAAACCTTTTTCAACACTGCGGATCAAGCGCTCGGTTAATCGTTGATTTTTTATTGGAAAGTCACTTTGCTGTTCTGCAGCGATTCGCTTATTGTCTTGTTGATGCAATGCCCAATTAATATGTTCAGCAACCATAGGCTCTGCGGTTGCTAACTTATTATTTAACGCGTTAACATTTTCTGCACTATATGGCGCATTACCGATTGCAACGGAAATATTTCGTTGCCAGCTATTAAAACCAATACGGCGAATAGGAGACCCCTCTGTTTTATTGAGAAAGGTCGCTTCATCCCAGCTAAATACGGTTAATAATTCAACATTATCAAGATTTTGGCGAGGGGAAAAGTCGCCTTCGTGACTGATGTTAGCAAATTTGTTCCATGGGCAAATGAGTTGGCAATCATCACAGCCATAAATTCTATTGCCAATTAACGGCCTAAACTCTTCTGGAATTGCGTCACGTAATTCGATGGTTAAATAGGATATACAACGGCGAGCGTCTACGACATAAGGAGCCACTATCGCTTGGGTTGGGCAAATTTTAATACAAGAAACACAACTACCGCATTCATTGGCTGTTTTTTCATTAATCGGTAACGGAATATCAACTAATAGTTCACCCAAGAAAAACCATGAGCCGGCACTTTTGTTAATTAATAACGAATGTTTACCGACCCAGCCTAACCCCGCTTTTTCTGCTAAAGGTCGCTCTAAGATTGGTGCTGAGTCAACAAATGGGCGAAAGTTGAAGGTTTCACAGTACTCACTAATTTTATCACCGAGTTGTTTGAGGCGTTTGCGCATTAATTTATGATAGTCTCGCCCCAAGGCATAGCGGCTGATATAAGCATGGTCTTTCTTTTTGAGCGTACGGGCAAATTTTGCTTCGGGGGGTAAATAATCCATGCGAACACTGATCACCCGCGTTGTTCCTTCAACAAGCTCTTGGGCGCGTGCTCGCATTAAACCATGCTTTTGCATGTAATCCATTTCACCGTGATAATTATTTTCTAGCCACGTTGTTAAGGCTTGTTCATGACTTGATAAGTCAATATCACTGAAACCTATTTGCGAAAAGCCTAATTCTTGACCCCAAAGCTTGATTTTTTCAGCTAATTCTTGATAGTTAATATTAGGTGTTGTCATAGTTAACATGTCATCGCAGTACAATTTGGTAAAGGGAGATAGAAATGGAAATAAAACTGTTGAGTGCAAGCTTACCACAAGCTGCTTTTTCCGCGAAGCAAGTGTTAGCTAATGAAGCAAAAGTTGCTGCTATAGAAAATATTGAAATGTATTCATTGATGAAAAATGCAGGTAAGGCTGTTTTTCAGCATATCAAGCAAAAATATCTTCAAAATGAAAATGATATAGGTCAAAAAATAGCTACCCAAAAGCTGTTAGTTATTTGTGGAAAAGGTAATAACGGTGGTGATGGGTTTGTAATTGCACGTTTAGCTGTGCAAGCTGGTTTTCAGGTTTCTGTGCTACTAACGGCAAAACCAGAAGAATTATCCGGCGATGCCTTACGCGCTTACCAAGCTTACATCAATGTTAATAAAGTTGAAAATGGCTTGATTATATTTGATCAAAAAACGGCTAATGTTGAAATGGTAGCGAATTTTCAAGGTAAGTTAATTATTGATGCACTATTTGGTATTGGTTTTAAAGGACGCCTACCAGAAACTCTAGTGACATTAGTTACTTCTATTAACCAGCATTTGGCAAAAGTGATCAGTGTTGATGTGCCTTCAGGTTTATGTGCAACTACAGGTGTTGTTGAAAATACGGCAATCATTGCTAACAGTACTGTAACTTTTATTGCTCTAAAGTGCGGTTTAGTGACGGGAGAAGCCATTAACCATGTTGGGGAAATCTATTTTGCTGATTTAGCATTAGGTCAAGCATTTACAGAGCAAGTGAAGACCAATATCACGGTTTTTGGCAACGAAGTTTTTGCTGCTTTACCTAAACGCAAAGCAAGCAGTCACAAAGGAAATATTGGATTATTACTGGCTGTTGGGGGCGGAGAAGGTTTTGCTGGTGCGATACGTTTGTCTGCAGAGGCGTCATTGCGCAGTGGTGCTGCATTAGTGAGTATTTGTTGTCATAAAAATAATCGAGCATTAGTCTTTAATGGCCGCCCAGAATTAATGTTAGCGCCTAGTTGCGCAGAACAACTTGTGGGATCAATGACATTAAGTAAAGCTAAGGCTTATGTGCTTGGCCCTGGTTTGGGTCAAAATGAGTGGAGTCAGGCATTATTTGATTTAGTGCTGGCTCAAAAAAAATTATGTGTAATTGACGCCGATGGTTTGAGTTTGTTGGCGCAAGCTTACCAACAAAATTTATTAACGGATAAAATTAAAAGTAACCATTGGGTTTTAACGCCACATCCCGGTGAAGCTGCAACGCTGTTAAATTGCACTGTGACAGAAATAGAGCGAGATCGTTTTAGCGCCGTAAAAAAAATAGCCCAACAATATCAATGCGTGAGCGTATTGAAAGGTGCAGGGAGTTTGATAAGTGATGGTCAACAGGTTTGGGTGAACACAACGGGTAATTCAGGCATGGCAAGCGGAGGCATGGGCGATGTGTTATCAGGTATTATTGCGGCATTGCTAATGCAAAAAAGCTCGTCAGAAAAAGGGGAGGAACTGCAAGAGCGAACTGATTTTGCAAAGCTTACAGCCTTGGCCGTTTATATTCATGGTAAGGCTGCTGACATTATTGCGCAAAAGCATGGAAAAATTGGTATGCTAGCAAGTGACCTATTGCCAGTTATACGGCAGCTTATAAATAATAAATTTTAGAAAATAATTGATGAAAGAAATGCTTACAAACAAAAACTACTTTTTAGCTGATGAATCAGCAACTATAGCTATGGGTAATAAATTAGCTGATATTGTAAAAAAAGAACTAAAACAAGGTATTGTTGTATATCTTTACGGTGATTTAGGTGCGGGAAAAACCACCTTAACTCGAGGTTTTGTGCAAGGTATGGGGCATATTGGCCACGTAAAAAGCCCAACCTATACTCTCGTTGAACCTTATGAATTACATGACTGGTTAGTTTATCATTTTGATTTATATCGCTTGTCAGATCCTGAAGAACTAGAATATATGGGCATTCGAGATTATTTTGCAGATAACTGCTGTTGCTTTATTGAGTGGCCAGAAAAGGGGCTAGGTATGATCAAGGCACCTGATTTGCGTATCGACTTAGCGTATAGTGAAGAGCAAAGAACCATCAACATACAAGCAAAGACCCCTTTGGGTGAGCTCGTAGTAAATGCACTTAGTTAATGTGCGCTAATAGACGCAAAAGGAAAGGGCAGCAGTAAATGAATATTCGATCGTTATTATTAGCTATGTTATTAACCGTTAGTGTTTTCTTTGAAGCGCAGGGTAATAGCATCGATGGCGTTCGTGTCTGGCCAGCCCCGGAAAATACCCGTATTGTTTTTGATCTCAGTGAACAGCCTGATTATAAGTATTTCAGTTTACAGAATCCTCAGCGTTTAGTTATAGATTTTAACAACAGTAAGAATCATGTTTCGTTTAAGAATATCCTTAAAAAGGATAAACGCATAAAACTGATCCGCACCAGTAAATCGCGTATTAAAGGTACAACACGTTTAGTATTAGAATTAGCGGATAATTACTCTTTGGCTGTTTTTCCGCTTGCACCAGCTGGACAATACGGTAACCGTTTAGTTATTGATTTATTCGATGAAGAGAAAATTAGCCAAGGCGACCATACCCCCAAAAATGATCATCGAGATATTCTTATTGCCATTGATGCTGGCCACGGTGGTGAGGACCCTGGTTCTATAGGGGGTAAAGGCAGCTATGAAAAACGTGTTACGTTAGCGATTGCTAAAAAACTTGCTACCTATATTAATAATGAAAAAGGCATGAAGGCGGTAATGGTGCGCGATGGAGACTATTATGTTTCGGTCGGTCGACGTAGTGAAATAGCCAGAAAAAACCAAGTGGATTTTTTAGTGTCAATCCATGCCGATGCGTTTAGAACACCTCAACCTAACGGAGCCTCAGTCTGGATTGTATCGCACAAACGGGTTGAGTCAGAAATGGCCAAATGGCTGCGTAACCGCTCGAACAACTCCGAGCTTTTAGGTGGTGGCGGTGGTGTTATTAAAAATACCCGTGATGATAACTTGGCAAAAACCTTAGCAGATATGAATAAAGAGCATTCGCAGGGTGTCAGTATTAGCATGGCGAATAGCGTACTAAAACAACTGAAAAAAATCACTAAAATGCACAAAAAAATTCCCCAACATGGTAATTTTGGTGTGTTGAAATCTTCAGATATCCCCTCGATTTTAGTTGAAACAGGTTTTATTTCTAACCATAGAGAAGAGCAAAATTTAAACTCTAGTGCTCATCAGCGCAAGCTCGCTAAAGGTATTTTTAAAGGTATTAAAGACCACTTTATGATTCAACCGCCGATGGGCAGTTATTATGCCTCTATTGAAACACGACAACATAAAATTACTCG
Source organism: Colwellia sp. BRX8-7 (assembly GCF_014077275.1). NCBI lineage: Bacteria > Pseudomonadati > Pseudomonadota > Gammaproteobacteria > Alteromonadales > Colwelliaceae > Colwellia > Colwellia sp. BRX8-7. The sequence continues at coordinate 229,234 of NZ_JACGVP010000003.1, forward strand.
CGGTGAATCTTTATCTGTGGTTGCACAACGCTATAGTGTTTCAGTACGAGAATTAAAAATGGCAAATAGTTTAACCTCAAATACCGTTCGCATAGGTCAAACCTTAACCATACCTCGCGCCGATTAATTTATTATAAATAGTTAACAGATCAAAATTTATGACCATAGAAATCCTTCCAGCACGCCTAGCTAACCAAATTGCTGCCGGTGAAGTCGTAGAACGTCCTTCATCAGTGGTGAAAGAGTTAGTTGAAAACAGCTTAGATGCTGGCGCAACGACCATTAAAATAGACATTGAAAAAGGTGGCGCTAAACGTATTCGTATTAGTGATAATGGCTCGGGTATTGTTAAAGATGAACTAACGTTAGCGCTAAGTCGTCATGCGACCAGTAAAATTAAAGATTTAAATGATTTAGAAGGTATTTGTAGTTTAGGGTTTCGTGGCGAAGCACTGGCAAGTATTAGCTCAGTCTCACGTTTAACGTTGACGTCAAAACCTGCTGAGCAAGAATCAGCTTGGCAAGCCATTGCCGAAGGGCGAGATATGGCAGTAGCCTTACAACCCGCTGCACATCCCAATGGCACGACCATTGATGTTGTCGACTTGTTTTTTAATACCCCCGCGAGACGAAAATTCCTTCGTACTGAAAAAACAGAGTTCACTCATATTGAAGAGGTTATTAAGCGTATCGCTTTGGCGCGCTTTGATGTTAGTTTTATTTTGTCACATAATCAGAAAGTGATTAAGCATTTTAAATCAGTCAATAATAAAAGCTTATACGCAAAACGGGTAGCACAAATTTGTGGTCAAAAGTTTATTGAGCATTCACTGGAAATTGACTGCCAGCATGGCGATTTACAATTATCAGGTTGGGTAGGGCTACCAAGCTTTGCCCGTAACCAAAATGATTTATGCTTTAGTTACGTGAATGGCCGTATGATGCGAGACAAGTTAATTAATCACGCCATTCGTCAAGCTTACAGTCATCTGTTACCTGCGGATACTTACCCAGCTTTTGTGCTGTTTCTGGTGCTTGATGTCCGAGAAGTTGATGTAAATGTTCACCCAGCAAAACATGAAGTACGGTTTCATCAAGGGCGTTATATTCATGATTTTATTTATTCGGTTTGTCATAACGCGTTAAGCGAAAATGCTAATGTTGGCTTATTACCTGAATCAGAAGATCAACCCTCGGCTACTTTACCACTTCAGCCTGAAAGCCGTGCGGTAAATTATAGACAAGACAATCAGCTTGAGTCACATGAAACCGGGCAGCAATTAACGCGTGATTATATTAAACCATTGACGAAAGTTACCGATGTTCAAAGCGAACCCTATCAAAGTAGCAAGCCAGGTAGTCAAAAAAATTATTCATCTTATACGCACAGTAATAACCAAGTGAGCAGAAATGCTGCGCAAGCTTATCAAACATTGATGACACCTTTGTCTAGTGGAAAGTCAGATGAAGACAGTGCCGCTCTGCCAATACATGAGGTGAATGAAAATGATCACTTAGTGTTAACCAAGATTATTGATGATAAATATGCGGTGATAACGTTAGACAATGAACTACGTTTATTGGCATTAAACAAAATAGAGCAAGCGGTTAAATTCTTCGAAGTAAAAAACAGATGGCAGCATAATTTTGTTAGCCAGCCGTTACTATTGCCGATTAAGATATCGTTGACGCAAGCACAAGTTACTTTTGTTGAAGCGCAGACTGATGCACTGAAAAAAATAGGTATTGTCGCGAATGTTTTATCCAAGAACAGTATACAAGTACGAGAGTTTCCGGCCTTGTTAAGAAATAAAGATGTAAATTTAAGTGTTAATAAGCTCTTAACACTTTTGTGTTTAGAAGATGGACAAGAATTAACAAATAGTGATTGGCAACAAGCCTTTGCAAGTTTATTGTCCGCTGATTCTTACGATAACCAACAAGCTAAAAGCCTACTCCGTTTGAGTCAGCAACAATTAAATCCTACCTTTGAGCAGCAGCTACGCTTGAATTCGGTATTGATAGACCTCACATCATCAATAAGAATGTTAACGAATGCTACTTAAATTGATGTCTGACGCTTTATCAACAAACAATATTGACAGTAAAAACCGTAAATTACCGCCAGTCATTTGTTTGATGGGGCCTACTGCATCAGGTAAAACAGCCTTAGCAATGGCATTACATGATGCCTTGCCATGCGATATTATCAGTGTTGATTCTGCGCTTGTTTATCGTGATATGGACATTGGTACTGCAAAACCAACAGCAGAAGAATTAGCAAAGTATCCGCATCGATTAATTAATTTAATTGATGCCAGCGAGAGTTACTCTGCCGCTGATTTTTGTCGTGACGCTTTAGTAGCAATTGAGAAAATCAGGGCAAATAACCGCATACCTTTATTGGTTGGCGGTACTATGATGTATTTTAAAAGCCTGATTGAGGGTATTTCGCCTCTGCCGGCGGCCGATGTCAAAATTCGCCAAGGCATAGCCGACGAAGCTGAACAATTTGGCTGGGAAAACATTCATCAACAACTTGCTAGCGTAGACCCAGTTTCTGCCGAACGTATTCACAAAAATGATCCGCAACGATTAATGCGGGCATTAGAAGTTTACCGCCTAACGGGCAAAAGTATGACCGACTTAACGAAAGTTAAGGGTGAGCGACTCAGTGGTGATGTTTTACAATTTGCTATCTCACCGAAAGAGCGTAAAGATTTACATGCTCGTATTGCGCTTAGGTTTGAACAGATGATTGAACAAGATTTTGAATCAGAAGTTGTTAAGTTAAAACAGCGTGACGATTTGCATGAAAATTTACCCGCTATTCGTTGTGTGGGTTATCGACAGATGTGGGAATATTTAGATGGTGAAGTCGACCATGATGAAATGGTTTTCAAAGGCATTTGTGCGACGCGACAACTGGCTAAACGACAGTTAACTTGGTTGAGAAATTGGCCAAATTTACAATGGTTGCATATGGAAGACGAAAATAATTTAAAACTAATTATGTCTTCAGTAAGCAAACTTTAAACCTTGATGTATAATAAAAACAGTTGCATAGTAAGTAACTAGTTTTCTAGAGAAAAAACTCTTACATACATTTATTAAAAATAACAAAAAAGGGGCCAAACAATGGCAAAGGGGCAATCTTTACAAGACCCATTTTTGAATGCTTTACGACGTGATCGCATTCCGGTAGCAATATATTTAGTTAATGGCATTAAACTACAAGGACAAGTAGAGTCCTTTGATCAATTTGTTATTTTACTTAAAAATACAGTGAGTCAAATGGTCTATAAACACGCCATTTCTACTGTTGTTCCTTCACGGGCAGTTTCTACGATGCCAGCACCACAAACTGGTGATTATAGTCAGGAACAGCAAGATTAATGATTTCGTTGAGTTTGGTTGTACACCAAATATTACGTGTCCAAAAGTTTCTTTTGGTTTAACTATTTAGTTTATAGGTAATACTCAATTGTTTGATCGTTATCAAGCAGGTGAACAAGCTATTCTTGTTCACCTCGATTTCCCTGATGAAAATGCGCGCGAAGACTTACAAGAATTTGAAATGCTTGTTAGCTCTGCGGGCGTTAACGCGCTTGCAATTGTTACAGGTAAACGTACTACACCTCATACTAAATTCTTTGTTGGTAGTGGTAAAGCTGAAGAAGTTGCCGAGGCGGTAAAGTTACATCAAGCCAATGTGGTACTTTTTAATCATGCACTTTCTCCTTCACAAGAAAAAAATATTGAAGCATTGTGTGAGTGCCGCGTTGTTGACCGAACAACACTCATCCTAGATATTTTTGCCCAGCGCGCTCGAACACATGAAGGTAAGATGCAAGTAGAACTTGCGCAATTACGTCATATGAGTACGCGTTTGATCCGTGGCTGGACACACCTTGAAAGGCAAAAAGGTGGTATTGGCCTCCGCGGGCCTGGTGAAACTCAGCTAGAAACTGATCGCCGTCTACTTCGCGATCGTATGGTAAATATACGTAAACGTTTAGAACGTGTTGAAAAGCAACGCCAGCAAGGTAGAAGAGCAAGAACACGCGCCGAAATACCGACAATTTCTTTAGTGGGTTATACCAACGCAGGTAAATCGACGCTGTTTAATATTATTACTCAGGCAGACGTTTACGCAGCAGATCAATTATTTGCAACCTTAGATCCCACATTACGAAAAATTGAAATTGAAGATGTTGGCCGGGCCATTTTAGCTGATACCGTTGGCTTTATTCGTCATTTACCTCATGATTTAGTCGCCGCTTTTAAAGCAACATTGACTGAAACTCGTGAAGCTGAACTATTATTGCATGTCATTGATATTTCAGATGATAGGCGAACTGAAAATATTGAACAGGTTGAAACGGTTTTGAAAGAGATCGAAGCGGGTGATGTACCACAATTATTAATTTGTAATAAAATAGATGTTTTGGACGATATTGAACCACGCATCGACAGAGACGACACAGGTCTACCTATACGAGTATGGTTATCTGCACAAAAAGGCATAGGGATTGAATTACTTTTTCAAGCGCTAGCTGAACGACTCGGAAAGAAAATAGTCAAGCATAACTTATGCTTACCTCCTAGCGAAGGTAAACTACGTGGTGTGTTTTATCAATTAAATTCTATTGTTGATGAACGGTATGACGAAGATGGAAATTGTTTATTGAAAATTAAATTACCTGCAAGAGAGTGGGATAGATTAATTAAACTGAGTGAAGCTGATATAGAAGGCTTTATTGAACGTAAACAGACTGATATATTACCGTAATGGGTAAATAGTAGTTTTAGCACTTATTTAAATTTATAGTTAGTGGAGAAGACCATGGCGTGGAATGAACCGGGGAATAATGATAAAGACCCCTGGAAAAAGAAAGATGATAAGAATCAAGGGCCACCAGATTTAGACGACTTACTAAAAGATATTGGTAATAAGTTTGGCGGTATTTTTGGTGGAAAATCATCAAAAGATGGCAGCAAGAAAGGCGCATCGAATGTTGGTATCGCTATTGCGGTAATCGTGGGTATTCTTGTGTATGCTTTTAGTGGTTTCTACACTATCAAAGAAGCTGAAAAAGGTATCGTATTACGTTTTGGGCAATACGATGGCACAGTTGAGCCAGGTTTACGCTGGAAATGGACATTCGCTGAACGTATTATTCCTGTAGATATGCAAACAACACGCGACTTACCTGCATCTGGTTTTATGCTAACCAAAGATGAGAACGTGGTACGTGTTGAAATGCAGATACAGTATCGTGTTGTTGATGCCCGTGATTATATTTTCAGTGTTACTGATGCCGATGACAGTTTAAGCCAGTCACTAGATAGTGCTTTACGCTTCGTTATTGGTGACTCTAAAATGGATGATATTTTAACAAGTGGCCGTGAAAAAGTGCGTCAAGATGTCTGGAAAGAATTAGATGACATTATTGCCCCGTATAATCTTGGTTTAATTGTTGTCGATGTCAACTTTAAAGATGCTCGTCCTCCTGAAGAAGTCAAAGATGCTTTTGACGATGCTATTTCAGCACAAGAAGATGAAGTTCGTTTTTTACGTGAAGCCGAAGCCTATGCCCGTGGTATTGAACCAAGAGCACGTGGCCGAGTAAAACGTATGGAACAAGAGGCCATCGCTTATAAACAACAAACGGTATTAGATGCCGAAGGTGAAGTTGCTAAATTCAATAAATTACTTCCAGAATACCTTGCTGCTCCAGAAGTTACTCGCCAGCGTATGTATTTATCAACAATGGAAAATGTTTATGCTAATACCAGTAAGGTTATGGTTGATGTTGAAGGTGGCAATAACATGATGTATTTACCATTAGATAAAATGATGCAAAATCAGTCTTCTGGTCAACGTACTTTACCTGAGAGTCAAACGCGAGCGACCCAATCGATTAATACCCAAAGTACTGCGCCTGATTTATCAGGTCGTGCAGACAGATTTAACGAAGGGAGAAATTAAGCAATGAAAAACTTTATTATTGCCCTAATTGTATTATTCTCAGTATTAACCGTCTCTTCTGTTTTCATTGTTTTTGAAGGACAACGTGGTATCGTTTTTCAGTTTACAAAAATTAAACGTGATGCTGATTCAGGTGAAATGATTGTTTATGAACCGGGTTTACACTTTAAAATACCCTTTATTAACAACGTTCGCAGACTTGATGCTCGTATTCAAACGCTTGATGAAGCGGCTGATCGCTTTGTAACATCTGAGAAAAAAGATTTAATGGTCGACTCATTTGTTAAGTGGCGTATTGTTGACTTTTCAACGTTCTACTTACGTACTTCTGGTTCAGTAGAAAATGCTCGTGCGTTATTGAAACAAAAAGTAAATAATGGTTTACGTACTGAGTTTGGTACGCGCACCATTAAAGAAATTGTTTCAGGTGACCGTGACGGTATTATGGCTAAAGCGTTAGCAAGTGCCTCAAGTAGTCGTGAAGACTTAGGTATTGAAGTTATTGATGTACGTATTAAAGCGATTAACTTACCCGCTGAAGTCAGTGCTTCTATCTATGACCGTATGCGAGCAGAGCGAACAGCTGTAGCAAAAGAGCATCGTTCTAAAGGTCAAGAGCAAGCGGAAATTATCCGTGCTACGATAGATTCTAAAGTAACCGTTATGTTAGCGACAGCACAAAAAGAAGCACAAGAAATGCGTGGTGAAGGCGATGCGTTAGCGGCTAAAGTTTATGCTGATTCATATGGACAAGATCCAGAGTTTTTCAGTTTTTACCGTAGCCTTGAAGCATATGAAAAAAGTTTTAGTAGTAAAAGTGATATCTTGGTGGTTAAACCCGATAGTGATTTCTTTAACTACTTAAAAGAAGGCGCTACAATTAAAAAGTAGTCTACTTTTTTGATAAAAAAGCCATGACTTGTCATGGCTTTTTCGTATCTGCTAGTTACCTATAGAAGTGATTGAGGAGTAATAACAGGGTAGAGACACTATTAACGGTATTTGCTTTGGTACTGATTACTGATGTACTCATTCCTGCACTTTTTCCAAATAAGTGGTGCGACAATTTTTTTGTATCTGCTAGTTACCTATAGAAGTGATTGAGGAGTAATAACATGGTAGAGACACTATTAACGGCATTTGCTTTGGTACTGATTACTGATGGACTCATTTCTGCACTTTTCCCAAATAAGTGGCGCGACAATTTTTTTGATAAAAAAGCTATGACTCGTTATGGCTTTTTCGTATCTGCTAGTTACCTATAGAAGTGATTGAGGAGTAATAACATGGTAGAGACACTATTAACGGCATTTGCTTTGGTACTGATTATTGAGGGGCTTATTCCTGCACTTTTTCCAAATAAGTGGCGCGACACTATGGAAAAGTTAGCGCAACAATCAAGCTTATCTATTCGTAATATTGGTATTAGCTTACTCGTCGTAGGCACATTTATTTTATGGTTACTGAGTTATTAGACTAAAGAATGACATAAAAGTTTTTCATAACCCCTTTAGTTAATTGAATATTTTTAAATTGCATTAAAAATCATCATTTATTACTTGGACTACTATTTGATTTTTGATAAAATCCCCGCCTAATTTTTTATCGAAATTGAAAACATGGGCAAAAACGTCGTAGTTCTAGGCACCCAATGGGGTGACGAAGGTAAGGGTAAGATTGTTGATTTACTCACAGATAAAGCTAAGTACGTCGTACGTTATCAAGGAGGCCATAATGCAGGTCATACTTTGGTAATAGACGGTGAAAAAACCGTACTTCATTTAATTCCATCGGGCGTATTACGTGACAATGTGAAATGTTTAATCGGCAACGGCGTAGTTTTATGCCCGAAAGCCTTGATGACAGAAATCGCAATGTTAGAAGCCAAAGGCGTTCCTGTACGTGAACGTTTACTTATTAGTGACGCTTGTCCGTTAATTCTTCCTTATCATAATGCTCTAGATGCTGCGCGAGAAATCGCTCGCGGTAATAAGCCTATTGGTACGACAGGGCGTGGTATTGGTCCAGCTTATGAAGACAAAGTTGCTCGCCGTGGTTTACGTGTTGGCGATTTAGTTTGTGCTGAGTCATTTGCGATTAAATTAAAAGAAATTGTTGATTACCATAATTTCTCTTTAGAGCATTACTACAAAGTTGCACCCGTTTGTTATGACACTGTGCTTGCTGATGCTTTATCAGTTCGTGACGTTATTCTTAAAATGGTTGCCGATGTCGCTGAAATTCTTGATCAAGCCCGTAAAAACGGCGAATCAATTATGTTTGAAGGTGCTCAAGGTACTTTACTTGATATTGATCACGGTACTTATCCTTATGTAACTTCTTCAAACACTACTGCAGGTGGCGTTGCTACTGGTTGTGGTTTTGGACCTCGTCATTTAGATTATATTTTAGGTATTACTAAAGCATACACAACACGTGTTGGCTCTGGTCCTTTCCCTACAGAATTAGATGACGAAATCGGTGAACATTTAGGTACTGTAGGCCATGAATTTGGCGCGACTACTGGACGTGAACGTCGATGTGGTTGGTTTGACGCGGTTGCTATGCACCGTGCCATTCAAGTTAACAGCGTAACAGGATTTTGTTTAACTAAACTTGATGTTTTAGACGGTTTAAAAACCCTTAAAATATGTACAGGTTACCGCACTGAAGCTGGCGACATTATTACTGTACCGCCTACAGCTGCTGAAGGTTATGACAGAATTACACCTGTTTATGAAGAAATGCCAGGTTGGTCTGAAGTTACTGTTGGCGCAACTTCTCGTGACGCTTTACCTGCTAATGCGATCGCTTACATTAAGCGTATTGAAGAATTAACAGGTGTACCGGTTGATATTATTTCAACAGGCCCAGATCGTAATGAAACCATTATTTTAGTAAACCCGTTTGCTGAGTAATTAGAGCGAATAATTTTTTTCTAAAATAAGACGAATAAAACCACCCCTGAGGTGGTTTTTTTTTACCTAAAATAAATTATTTCAATGGCCATTATTGAATATAAATTCAAAAGCAATTAATCAACGTAATAAGCGATAGTGACAACGTTGATGAAGATTAATTATTAATTGGATAACTTAACCGATAAATTCGTTGTTGTGTATTGAAAAAAAGAAAAATCGATGGCTAAATTTTTTAAGTCAAAGAAGTTTATAAAAGTGGTCATAAAATACGGTGAATAGATTAAGCTGTATAGCGAATATTTAGTTTTATGATGTGCAATACAAAAGGGCTAAGGGTATGTTTGTTATAGCTTCTAGCACTTTTTTATATAAGAATAACGTTGGAACAAAATGTAAGATTACAATAGTATATACCCGTTACTTTTTAAAGATCACAGACAAAGGTGTATCTTGATTGATAACGAGTCTATAAAACTATGCTGTATATAAACAAAATAAAACGTGAAAAATGGCATATATAAGACAATAAATTCACCTAACGCATAGGATCAATCATGACTGACTTTCGCCAACAAGCACTTGATTACCATCAATTCCCAACACCTGGAAAAATAAGTGTTGAATTAACCACGGCCGCTGAAACTAGCCGTGATTTAGCACTCGCCTATAGCCCAGGTGTTGCTGAACCGGTTCGCGCAATTGCGGCAAATCCCGATGATGTTTACAAATATACGGGCAAAGGCAATACCGTCGCTGTTATTACCAATGGTACCGCTATTTTAGGGTTAGGTAATCTAGGTGGTATGGCGGCTAAGCCGGTAATGGAAGGCAAAGCATTATTATTTAAGCGATTTGCAGGTATTAATTCATTTGATATCGAAGTTAAACATAAGACAGTTGAAGAATTTATAAATACGGTCGCCAATATCGCTGACAGTTTTGGTGGTATTAATTTAGAAGATATTAAAGCACCAGAGTGTTTTGCTATTGAAAAAGCACTTATTGAACGTTGTAAAATACCGGTATTTCACGATGACCAACATGGTACAGCTATTGTTACCGCTGCTGGAATGATCAATGCCTTGGAAATCCAAGGTAAAAGTATTAAAGATGCCAACATTATTTGTCTTGGCGCAGGCGCAGCAGCGATTGCTTGTATGGAACTATTAATCAAATGTGGCGCTCAGCGCGAAAAAATCTACATGCTTGATACTAAAGGTGTCATTCACACCCGACGTGATGATCTTAACGAATATAAGCGTATGTTTGCTAATAATACTGATAAACGTACCCTTGAAGATGTTATCGATGGCGCAGATGTATTTGTTGGTGTTTCTGGACCTAATCTACTTTCTGCTGAGCATGTAAAATTAATGGCACCCAATCCAATTATCTTTGCTTGTTCAAACCCAGATCCTGAAATAAAACCCTCATTAGCGCTTGCTGTTCGTGATGATCTTATTATTGCTACAGGTCGCTCTGATTACCCTAACCAGGTCAATAATGTGTTATGTTTTCCTTTTATTTTTCGTGGCGCTTTAGATGTTCGCGCTAGAACGATTAACGATGAGATGAAAATTGCCGCTGTCCATGCAATTCGTGAATTAGCAAAGGAACCTGTTTCGCAAGAAGTGTTAGATGCTAGTGGTGAGAAAAGTTTGACCTTTGGTAAGGAGTATATTATTCCTAAGCCGATGGATCCACGTTTGTGTGGTCGAGTAGCGCTTGCCGTTGCTAAAGCGGCGGTTGAGTCTGGAGTGGCAGCCCTAGAATTACCTGAAAACTATATGGAATAATCAGTAGTATTTATTAATAACGCTGTAAAAGGAGAGCTCGACTCTCCTTTTTTTATTCATGACAAATAGTAGGTCATGGTGCAGTGACTACATGGACGCAGAAAGTAGGAATTAAGAAATAGGGTAACGCAGCAGCAGTTACCTCTTGTACGTCATCTATATTCCTGACAAATCATTAATACTTGCACCTCTGTAGACAATGTCACCGATGGCAAAGCATAACAATATTGAGTAGGACGAATAACAATGAAAACTTCAACGAAAGCCGTTTTACTCTCAGCACTTGTTTACCCGGGTATTGGCCAACTAATGTGTCACGCTTATCGACGGGCTACGTTATTTATTTTAAGTTTCTCAGTGACGGTATATTTGTATATTGAAGAAGTGATGAGGCAATATCAGCCACTTATTAATAAAGTTAAATCAGGTGACGTTGCGCTCAATAGCCAAGCACTGATCGCTGAGATGTCAAAAAATCCCATTATTGTTGACCCTATCTTAATGAGTACATTAACCTATACACTATTAACTTGTTGGTTACTGGCTATTGTAGATGCTTACCGTATGGGCATAAAAAAAGACGCCAGAGCGTCTTTTTAAGGAAGTGTATTAAAACCCTAAGCTACTCGTCTTCAATTTCAAATTGACTGAAGTCGGTAATACCTTTTGCTATTAAGGCTTCGCGCACACTTTTAGGTAGCATCTCTGTATTGTCTTTTGTTAAATCGCCATCATCAGGAAGAGGCTGTCCGGTAAAAGCATGCAGAAAAGCTTCACATAACAATTCGCTGTTAGTTGCATGGCGTAAGTTGTTAACTTGCCGACGAGTACGTTCATCCGTTAACACTTTCAGTACCCGCAACGGGATTGAGACCGTGATTTTTTTAACTTGCTCACTTTTTTTACCATGTTCGGCGTATGGTTTTATATAATCGCCATTCCACTTTGCCATTTAATTACCTTTGTTTAGCTAAATTACTTTTTATAAGTTAGATTTTACTGGTTGTTGGCGTTGAGTCAATAACGAATGTGTAGAAGTTTAGAAGTCTAAAGTTCTTGACCGACAAAAGTAAAGCGTTTAGAGTTATAGACGTCCAAACATCTATTTGATTTTACTGCCCGATTGGAGCAAAAAATGACAAGCAAAAAACCAGCAACATTAGCTGTTAGAGCCGGCATTAATAGTGATGAACATCACGGTGCGGTTGTTCCTGCCATTCATTTATCGAGTACTTATGCTTTAAAAGGCTTCAACAATAAGCGCCAATTTGATTATTCCAGAACAGGCAACCCCACTCGAAGCACGTTTGCACAAGCTATCGCTGATTTAGAGCAGGGTGCTGTAGGCATTGTTACCAGCACAGGAATGTCAGCGGTGCACTTAATTTGTCAGTTACTGACAACAAAAGATACGGTTGTTATTCCACATGATTGCTATGGTGGAAGTTATCGCTTGTTTACCCACCTAGCAAAACGTGGCTTATTTAATGTGCTTGTTGTTGATCAAAACGATGATCAAGCGTTAGCGCAAGCGCTTGAACAAAAGCCAAGATTAGTTTTGATTGAGTCACCCAGTAACCCATTATTACGGCTGGTTGATATAAAAAAGGTTACTCAAGCCAGTCATGCTGTTGGTGCTTTAGTGGCAGTAGATAATACGTTTCTTTCTCCCTTGTTACAGCAACCGCTATTATTAGGTGCTGATATTGTTTTTCACTCGACAACTAAATATATTAATGGTCATAGTGATGTTGTGGGTGGGGTGTTAGTAACAAAAGAAAAAGAACTGGGTGAAGAGCTAGCGTGGTGGGCAAATTGTATTGGTATTACGGGCTCACCTTTCGACAGCTATCTGGCATTACGTGGCTTAAAAACCTTACCACTGCGCATGAAACAGCATCAAGAAAATGCTAATGCTGTTGCAAAATACTTAGAAAATCATCGAGCAATTAACGCGGTATACTTTCCTGGTTTAAAAAATCACCCGGGACACGAAATTGCTAAGCGTCAGCAAAAAGATTTTGGCGCTATGATGAGTTTCGAAATAAAAGGTGGTGTTGAAGCGGTTAAAGTACTCTTTGACAACTTATCACTCTTTACCTTGGCACAGTCATTAGGTGGCGTTGAAAGTTTAATCAGTCATCCATCAACGATGACCCATGCAGGTATGGAAATTGAAGCACAAATTGCAGCAGGTATCACTCAATCTTTAATTCGAATTTCTGTCGGTATTGAAGATGTTAGTGATATTATTAATGACTTAGAACAAGCTTTATCGGTAAGCCAAATTTAAAGTTGTAGACTATTTTTAGTAGAAGAATTAATGAGTGAAAATGACACAGTCAAATACAGTAGAACAATTATCATCAGGGAATAATCAACTGGCGAAGCATGCTATTCATGTACACAAATTTGGTGGCAGTAGCTTAGCAACTACCCAATGTATTGAACGTGTGGTTGATATTATTCGTCAAAACTGTCAACTAAATGATTTAGTTGTTGTTTCGGCAAATGGAAACACTACGGATGACTTATTCAATATTTATAAACTCGCACTTGAAAAAAGTGACGAGCTGTTTTTGGCTATTGAAACACTAGAGAAATCACAAAGCACATTAATTGGTGAGTTATTGAACCCTAGCAGTGCAGCAGACCTTATCAAGGTTTTGTCTGATGATATAACACAATTAACGGCTTGGTTATCTGATCAGCCAAGCCAACACCATGCAGATATGCTGGCATTTGGTGAACTGTGGTCGGCGCGTTTATTATCGGCGGTGTTAAGTGAAAAAGTTTGTCCAAGTTATGCTATTGACGCGCGTGACTTTCTGGTTATCAATAATGATAAAGACTGTGCAGTCGACAATCAGCAAAGTAGTCAAAATTTTCAGCAGAATTTACAAAAAGGAAAGTTGGCGGTTATTACTGGTTATATCACTAAAAATTCTCAAGGTGAAACCTGTACTTTAGGTCGTAATGGTAGTGACTATTCAGCAACAATTATTGCATCACTGTCGGGCGCGCTGAATGTTACCCTATGGACTGACGTTGATGGCATTTATAGTGCCGATCCTCGTATTGTACCACTTGCCCGTAAATTACATCGCTTACCTAATGGTGTCGCGAAAGAATTGGGCCGCTTAGGTAACCCGGTTCTGCATGCAAAAACCTTACAGCCGCTCACTAACCACAGCACACACCTTCATGTAGCAAGTAGCTTTGATCCTGAAATTTCTGGTACAGAGATAGGAAAATTTGGTCAAATTGCTAAACAGGAACTGTCGGTTACCTCGCTTAACGATCTGTTACTGGTAAAATCGACCAGTTTAGCCGGTTCGTTTGGTGAACAAGCCAGTAATGAGTTTTCTGCGATATGTAGTGATATTCAGCAAGGCTTTATGGTTATCCACCAAACACAACAAAAATTAGTGAGTCAGTGGCTGGCGAGTCATGATACCGAAGTATCATTCACACCGGTGTCGATTATAGCGATTGTTGGTCATAGTGTGGTAAATCAAGGTAATATCCAAGCGCGCTTTAAACGTGCCCTCAAGCATACTCATGTACTGCAGGTGGTGAACTCGTTAAGTGAGCATAGTATTATCGCCATTCTTCAGCAGAGTTGTACCGGTGAGTTACTTAATAATGTTCATTATGATATGACTAAAGACGCTCGACACATAGGTGTTGTTGTTTCAGGGCTTGGTAATATAGGTCAACGATTCTTAGACTTGTTACCCGCGCAACTCAATCGAGTCTCTGTGTTAGAGAACGTTCATTTAGTCGGTTTAGTCACTTCTAAAAAAGCACTGCTTAATACCGATGGTATCGATGTTAATCAAGCAATGTCGCTCTATGAAAGAGATGCTACGCCTTGTGATAATGCCTTATTGATGTCGTGGTTAACGAACCATCCTTACGACGAATTAATTGTTGTCGATATCACCCCTAGCGAACATTTTAGTGATTTGTACAGTGAGTTCTTTAAAGAAGGTATTCATGTTATTGGTGCCAATAAATGGGCGGCTTCTGCCAGTACCGCTCGCTATAATGACTTAGTATTAAGCGCGGCTGAAAATAAAAGCTTATGGTTAGGAAGTACTACTGTTGGCGCCGGTTTACCGGTTAACTTTGCCATTAACGATTTATTGAAAAGTGGCGATAAGATAACGGAAATATCAGGAATTTTTTCAGGCACGCTTTCTTGGCTATTTGAAACCTACGATGCCAGTGTACCGTTTTCAACCTTATTAATGGATGCCTTATCTCAAGGGATCACTGAACCCGATCCACGAGAAGATCTGTCTGGGCGAGATGTGCAACGAAAATTACTGATCTTAGCGCGTATGGCAGGTTTTGAATTATCACTTGATGATATTGAATGCGAAAATTTAGTGCCAGAATCCTTACAAGGGTTATCAACGACGGAATTTTTAGCAAAGTCAGCAGACTTGGACAGTTACTTTGCTGAACAACTCACTAGCGCATCTAAACAGCAAGCCTGTATTCGTTATATTGCAAAATTCTGTGTCAACGAACAAGGCCAATTGAGCGCTAAGGTTTATCTTGCGACGCTTGCTAAGAATGATCCCTTTGCCTCTTTAACTCCGGGTGATAATATCTTTTTAATTAAGAGCCATTGGTATCAAGATAACCCGCTTATTATTCGTGGACCAGGCGCGGGTCGTGATGTTACCGCGGGTGGCCTACATTCAGACTTAGTGAGTATTTGCCAGCAACTGGCCGGTAAAAAACACCAAGTTAAAATCAAAGGTCTAAGTTAAATTAGCTTAATCTAGCTATCATCATTATTACTACACTAGGCATTAATACGCTAAATGAGAAAAAGCACAACTTGTAGGTTGTGCTTTTTCTCAATCGATACTAATAAACACTTGTCTGTTATCGCATTATTAACTAGCATTTAGATAATTAAAAAAAGTAGCTACTTAGCACAGGCACCAAGTTGTATTTACATGGAAAATAAAACCTATAGCGACAGCTATTTTACCAGCCAAGTAAAAAGTCTTTTAAGCAGAATTTATGGCCACAGCCAATTAAATGATTCCGTTCTTGAGCGTGCGATTGAGTACTATGAAAAACAATCTTTTATTGAGCATAAGTTAGATGAGCTCAAGCAAAATATTGAAAAAGTTAGTAGGCAAACAGCCACGGATAAAGCTAAAACTTTACGGGTAAGACTCGAACGTGAACAACGCAATTATTACGAGGAATTGCGCTTTGAACGTAATGAGCGTCATCAACATCTCTATAAACTCTGTAAAGAGATCATCAAGTTGTCTGAGGGTGATTGCTTTGAAGACAGTAATCGTAAATCTAGCCAGCTTTTAGGTACCATACAATTAGTGAGTCCCACCCAGGGGCGGAAAATTGCTTTAACCAACGAGCAACATAAACCGCTTTATAAAAGCGTGTTATGTTTGCGTTTACTTGACCGACTATGCATGGATCAACATATTGTTGAGCCCTATATCAAGAGTGCTTTGGGGGATATCAACGCAGAGCAATATCAAACGTTGGCTGAAGATAATCCCGAGGCCTATCAAGCCTTTGTAGAGAAAGTAAAAATTCCACTGGTCATGGCGGCGCTATTACAAGATATCGGTAATAACCACCCCGAGTCGCTAGTCATTTTGCGTGGTGCAGATTATCAAAAAGATCCCCATCGAACCTTACCTATTGAAGAGCGAAAAGCACTCTTACAAATAAATTATCGAGAAACGGTTAAGTATCTTATTGATGGTATTGGCGCGGGTATATATATTGGTAATTCAAAAAAAGATCGCGACGAGCACAATGTCGTTGAGCATAAAAAATTATTGTTCATTAAGCATTTACTCAAAAGTGCCGTCAACCCAAAGAAGGGTATTGGCAACCTTCTTAAAGTACCACAAATATACAGTTCTATTATCTTGTCGACAAAAGATAGCTATAACTACAAATTATTACCGAAAGTTTATTATGTTCTTAATCAAAACGCGGAGCGGGGAGCTTGTTGTCAAGCAGTGGTTAATGCACTGACAAAAATTACTGGCCATTTTCCACAAGGTTATGGTGTTACCTATGTCCCGTATGAGCAAGATATTAACGACCGCTATGAATATGCCATCGTCAGCCAGCTTTATCCTGCAAATGCTGATTATCCTATTTGCCGAACGGCAACACGCAACTTAGCCTTCATAAGTCATGGACAAGAGATAGTCATTAAAAAATCTGCTAATTTATATTTTACTGAAACCGCTAAAAGTTTCTCTACTATCAGTAAAGAGCGCCTCCATGAAATATTAGAGTTGTTAGTGTCAAATTCCCATGAGCGTAAACAACTAGATCTACTTCCTCGCTGTTGGCAGCCAGGAGAATTTTTTTCAGTCAATATTAATCAAAAGCTGTGGAACAAAGCTAAATAACGTTACAGTCTTTGCTTTCACAACTCCATAATGAAAACACTGACTCTGTTGTTGTTACCAAAGAGGGATATTTACAGTAAATATTAATCAAAAACTGTCAAATAAGGCTAAATAACCATAATGCTTTTTCACTGTCTGTTAAAGTTCAGGTAAAATGGCGTTTATTACTTTGCATAACTTTGGAATATCTCGTGAGCGATCAAGAAAAAAGACTGAATAAATTTATCAGTGAATCAGGTTACTGCTCGCGCCGAGCTGCTGATAAGTTGATTGAAGAAAGTCGAGTTACGATCAATGGTAAAACCCCTGAGTTAGGTACTAAGGTACAAGCGGGTGATGTGGTTTTTGTTGATGGTAAGCAAATTGGTGCTATGCCGGCTAATAAATCTGACCGGGTTTACATTGCTTATAACAAGCCAGTGGGTATTACCTGTACGACCGAGTTACATGTTAGAGGTAATATTATTGACGCTATTGGTCACAAAGAAAGGATCTTTCCGATAGGGCGTTTAGATAAGCCTTCAGAAGG
Source organism: Colwellia sp. BRX8-7 (assembly GCF_014077275.1). Lineage (NCBI taxonomy): Bacteria > Pseudomonadati > Pseudomonadota > Gammaproteobacteria > Alteromonadales > Colwelliaceae > Colwellia > Colwellia sp. BRX8-7. Next base: position 246,900 of record NZ_JACGVP010000003.1, read on the forward strand.
ACTAATTTTCTTGACCAGTGATGGTGATATCGTTAATAAAATTTTGCGCGCTGAAAATGCCCATGACAAAGAATATATTGTCACGGTTGATAAACCCATCAGTGAGCGCTTTATCCAACGGATGTCAAAAGGTGTACCTATACTGGGAACCATCACTAAACCCTGTCTTGTTAAAGTAGAAAGTAAATTTGTTTTTCGTATTATCTTAACGCAAGGCTTAAATCGTCAAATTCGTCGGATGTGTGAATATTTAGATTACGAGGTTTTACAGCTGAAACGTTCGCGTATTATGAGTGTCGAGCTGGGTGATTTACGACCAGGACAATGGCGAGATTTAACCACAGCGGAAATGGTTGAAATTAATGCAGCGGTAGCCACGTCGACGAAAACAGCTTTACCAAAAGAAATCGATGAATCGGGTGATCCATGGGCAACCGTTATTGCAGTAACAGACATAGAAAATGATGTTAAAAAATAAAGCTTAGTTATACTAAACGTTAATTATGTTTGGTTTGTAAGACAATAAAAAAGGACGCCTAAGCGTCCTTTTTTTGTTTTCTTACTTTAATGCTTACTATTTTCTAGCAGCATCTTTTGCTTCTTTAGCTGCTTTAACTTCAGCGATAACAACTTCTGCTACGTTATTAGGACAAGGCATGTAGTGAGAGAATTCCATTGAGAATTGACCACGACCTGATGTCATTGTACGTAATGTTCCGATGTAACCAAACATTTCTGAAAGAGGTACGTCAGCTTTAATACGAACACCAGAAACACCTGCGTCTTGACCTGCGATCATGCCACGACGACGGTTTAAATCACCAATAACATCACCAACGTGATCATCAGGCGTAAACACATCAACTTTCATGATAGGTTCGATTAACTGTGCACCAGCTTTTGGAATTGACTGACGGAAAGCACCACGAGCAGCAAGTTCAAAGGCAACAGCAGATGAATCGACCGCGTGGAAACCACCATCGTATAATTCAATTTCAACGTCAAGTACAGGGAAGCCAGCAAGAACACCAGTATCCATCATGCCTTTGAAGCCTTTCTCGATTGCTGGGAAGAATTCCTTAGGAACATTACCACCAACAACAACAGAGCTGAATACGAAACCAGTACCAGGTTCGCCGGGCTTAATACGGTAATCAATTTTACCGAACTGACCAGAACCACCAGATTGTTTCTTATGTGTGTAAGAATCTTCAATTGCGGTAGTGATTGTTTCACGGTACGCAACTTGTGGCTTACCAACTTCTAATTCAACACCGTAAGTACGTTTTAGAATATCTACTTTGATATCTAAGTGAAGCTCACCCATACCAGATAAAATTGTTTCACCTGAATCGATATCAGTTTCAACTTTAAAAGTAGGATCTTCTGCAACCATTTTACCGATAGCAAGACCCATCTTCTCAGTTGAACCTTTATCTTTAGGTGTTACAGAGATTGAAATTACCGGCTTAGGAAATACCATAGCTTCTAGAACGATAGGGTGCTTAGGATCACATAATGTGTGGCCCGTCTGAACATTGCTCTTCATACCAACAATCGCGATGATATCACCAGCTTGTGCTGAAGTAAGTTCGTTACGGTCATCAGCTTGCATTTCACACATACGTCCAACACGCTCAGTTTTACCTGTAGCAGCGTTAAGAATGGTATCGCCTTTCTTCAATGTACCTGAATAGATACGTACGAAAGTTAATGTACCAAAACGGTCATCAGTGATTTTGAATGCTAACGCTTTGAATGTTTCTTCTGCAGAAACGATTGCGAATTCGCCATTAGGCGTGCCTTCTTCATCAGTAAGTGGTTGAGGAGTAACATCCGTAGGTGAAGGCAAGTAATCAACAACAGCATCAAGAATTAATTGAATACCTTTGTTTTTAAATGCAGATGCACCGTAAGTTGGGAAGAAAGTCATATCACGAGTACCAGCACGGATACACGCTTTGATTTGTTCTGTAGTAGGAACCATTTCCCCTTCTAAGAACTCCATCAACATATCTTCATCAACTTCTAAAGCTGTTTCGATTAACTGTATACGGTACTCAGCAGCTTTTTCTACCATATCCGCTGGAATATCAGTAATTTCATAGTTTTCTGGAAGACCTGTGTCATCCCAGATGTAAGCTTTTTCGCTAAGAAGATCAACAACACCAACAAAGTCATCTTCTTCGCCAATTGGCAAAGTCATAATAAGTGGCGTAGCACCTAAAACGTTTTTAACTTGCTTACAAACACGGTAGAAATCAGCGCCTAAACGGTCAAGTTTGTTGATCATGATAATACGAGCAACTTTTGAGTCGTTCGCGTAACGCCAGTTAGTTTCTGATTGTGGTTCAACACCACCAGAACCACAGAATACGCCGATACCACCATCAAGTACTTTAAGTGAACGGTAAACTTCAACAGTGAAGTCAACGTGACCAGGAGTATCGATGACATTGAAACGGTGATCGTTCCAAAAACAGCTTACCGCAGCAGACTGTATGGTAATACCGCGCTCAGCTTCTTGTTCCATGAAGTCAGTGGTAGATTCACCATCATGTACTTCACCAGTTTTATGGATCTGACCGGTTAATTTAAGGATACGTTCAGTTGTTGTGGTTTTACCAGCATCAACGTGAGCGAAGATACCAATATTTCTATATTTAGATAAATCTGCCATTACTTTACTCTATTTAAGTCGCTACTAAAAAAGCGGAATTGTTGAAAATTTGCGCGCGAGTATACCATTAGTAAGTTCAAACAAAAATAAAAAATGAAAATTAATTAATAACAGTGATAAAAAGTTGGGCTGATCTGGCGGTGTTTTATCGTGAGTTTATGGCATTAATTATCGAATTATAGCGAGTTGTCGACGGCCAAGACTTTAATAGCTTGTTTGATAAGGTGCGATAGCTGTTTTTAATGATACCTTAACTAACATAATTGCGACCTTTTACACGACCCAATTGTTATACTTATTAAGACAGCTAAAAAGGGATCAGTTTTGACGAAATGGAATGACAAGCTACTGGAAAGTATGAAGCAGGGTGATGAGGTGGCATTAGAACAATGCTACCGGTTACTCTCTCCTATTATCTTTACTGCAATTCTTAAGATTTGTAAAAACCGCCATGATGCTAATGACCTATTACAAGATACCTTTGTAGATGCTTTTGACAATTTAGCTTCTTTTCATCAACAGGTACCTTTTATTGCTTGGCTAAAAAGAATAGCCTTTAATAATACCTTTAATTTTTTAAAAAAAAATAAACGCTTAACAATTGGCACTGACCATTTACCCGAGGCGGTGTCTTTGGAAAATAGTATTGAAAGCGACTATGAGAGCCGCAATTTATTACTTTACTTGTTCGAGCGTTTGTCCGAAATGGAGTGTTTGATTATGTGGCTATATATAGCAGAGCAATATAAGCATAGCGAAATAGCGGAAGTTATTGGAAAAACGCCAAGTTATTCAAAATCAGTTGTCTGTCGATGTTTACAAAAGTTAAGGGCGAATGCAGAGGTAAAAAAGTATGCTAATTAGCAAAATAAATGGTGATGACTTACCTGAGCAAACGCGTCAGCTTGATTCATATTTAACCCTTGATTCGGTGCGTAAAGAAATAACTGCATTGCAACAGTCGGCAGATGAAATAGCGCTAGAAACACCCGATGAACTCAATTGGCAGAAAATTAATCATCGTTTAGCCACTTCAACTCATCGTACAAGGGGGCAGAGTAAATCTACAAATATATTTACAGAGAAAAAACCGTTACTCGCTATGGTTGCGTCTTTGTCATTTTTATTTATAGGTGGTTTGAGTTGGTATAACTATCAATTACAACAACAGTTAGTTATGGCATTAAAAACTAACCAAAGCATGGAATTACAACTCGCTGAATATAGCCAGCTACAAGTAAATCAATACTATCTATTGCAAGAAATCTCTGCGGTGGAAGCCAAGCTGCTTAACGAACCATCTTTGAAAGTTAAGGTAGCGATATTAAAACACAGGAGCGCATTAATGCAACAAGTGCTCGAGTATCAACAAGGAGGTAACGATGAGTTTAGTATTTAAGGCCTTATTCACTAATAAGTATAGTGGTGTGTTATTAGTGCTGCTTTTATCAAAGCCCTTATTCGCCGCAACGCCACAAACGCATGAATGTGCAACGCTAGCGCTGACCGCTAATAATCAACAAAGCCAGGCGATAACCTACCAGCTGTTGTCACATAACAATAGTGCGATTGATAACAACGCCTATTTAGATAATAGCTACCAAGCCGTGTTTATCGCTCCAGGACAACATAGCTTAAAGGTAAGGGCTTGGCGGACAGCCGATTATCTCAGTTACCACAATGGTATTGATATAAATAAACAGCAGGCATTGATTAAAAAAACTGTTGACCACCAGCTATTAATAACCGTGGTTGCCGACGCTAACTATCAACTGTTACCGATAAACGAAGAGGATGGAACTGTACTCGTCTTAGAAAAAAATCTGCAAAATTGTCATCCAGACACTCGCAGCGTGTTAGTAGCTAAGCATCAGCCATTAACATCCCAGATGATAAATTCGGTCTCCTTACCCGGAGATCTTGAGATACGCTTATATAATTTAATGGGAAAGTTAGCGCTTGAGAACTCATCAAGTATTAAGGGTTTAGTAGCAACAAGTAATATAGTGCCGCTTAGATTAATGGGGAGTTTTGGTCTGACGTTTGACCAAGGTAATGATACCAACAATGACACGCTGAAGGTATTAACCGTTCATCCTTTCTCCGTCGCCCATACCTTAAAATTAGCCAGTGGTGATGTGATTGTAAATCTAAACAACAAAAGTGACTTAACGGTAAAAGCTTCACCCAATCAGAAGTTTCAACACTATGTTAACCGTTTAGCTATTGGCGAGGATATAGAGATTACCGTTCGACGAGATAATAAAGAACGGCTATTAAAAGGTAATTACCAGCCAAAAATATTGCCTGAAAGCCACTATAAAATAAATGGTACTGCCATTGTAGATTCATTCGACGATAAGCAATGTGCATCGTTAAGTCGATACTTCACGGGGATAAAAGGCTATAAGATAATTAGCCACAATGGTCAGTCAGTGAGTGAGCTTTATGGAAATTCAGCTCCAACAAGGTTAAGCCTGTCGCCAGGCGTTCATCGATTTCAAGCGGTATTTTCTCCTCGACCTACTAGTGCCATTAATAGTCAAATGGCGAGTACCCTTGATATTGCCCCAAGAATATCGGGCGGTAGCCGAGCGGGTGAAGCGGGTATTAAAACCTTAATCCGTACAAGAACAGGTTCGATTAATGGTTGGTTCGGTAATCCTACTGATCGTAATTCAGCCAGAACCAATGGTACGATAGTCGACGATTATATCATTGAGCCAATGGTGGGGCGGCCATTACTGAATGTTACCCTAAATGTTGAACAGGCTAAGCAATATAAATTAACGCTAGCACAGGAATCTACTGAGTCTAAACAGTCGATTTATGAAATTACGTCAACAGCTACGTTAAGTGAAATAGATTGTGCTGAAACTGTCTTATCGGCAATTTTATCGCCTCCATTAACAACGCAGTCCTTAATAAATAGTCAGACCTTAACGCCTTCACTTCAGTACGAGTTAGATCAATTGTTGTTAGAAGTGGCCTCTTATTATCAGCTCAGTGGTATTAACACCGGTATTGTTGATATTTACCGCGAGAAAAAGCTCGATAATAAGTATGGCCTTATTGGTAAGATGACTGATTATCGAGCAGGTTATGCCTTGTTAGTTAAACAAGTCAGTAGTAATAGCATGGCAAGTCGGGCAGGTTTGATGGCGGGAGATAAAATATTGGCTTTAAACAACACCATTTTTATTAATAACAAGCCAAGTGAATTTTTAGCCGGTATAGCAAAGTTAAAAGCGGATGAAGTCTATACATTACTTATTTTAAGAGAAAATGAACAACGTGAGTTCGTTGCGGTTTACCAAGAAAAAGATCTTCCTGCTTTCTTCTTGTCAGTAGATATGAGCTCTGTAGCACAAGCCCAACAGGCTTTGGATCGGATAAACAGTTCAAACTAAGCTGATAATAGGGATAGCCATTTGTACTAAAAAGCAGATAACCTATATTAACAATCAATAACGGAGACAACTGATGAATAAATTTACAATTATAACCGCGTTATCATTAATACTGGCTGGATGTAGCGCTTATCAAATCAAAGCCGATGTTGATGAAGGTAAATTTCGCTTTGTTAACTTTGAAAAAGAACGGGGTAAGCAATTTGAGTATATCCATCTTATGTGTCTGTATAAAAGGCCAATTGAATGGAATCTACCTAAGCAGTATCAAGCAGGTAATCACCAATTATGGGTAAAAGCGCAAATTTACCAAAATGGCATGAGCATTCGTGAAAAGAATGCCTTCGTTAAATTTGACGTAACGTTAAAAGCAGGCCTGAGTTATAAATTGAACCGCTCTTTTGATGATGATGATAATATTTCCATTTGGATCGAAGAAGAACAGTCTAAAAATATTGTTTCAGAAATTATTACCACTGAACTCCTTAGACCCTTGCTTATTGAAAAATCATTGAGAACTGAGCAATGTGAGTCGGGATCAATTTAGTCTGATCGCCACCGCATCTGAGCTTTAGTGATAAAAAATATTTAGGCTTGATAAATATTATCAGTTATGTATAATACGCATCCGCACATCGCTCACGCTTTGTGCGGATTTTCACCTTAGCCTTTACGGTTAAGGTTTACAGCAGCTCCGATAGGGAGTTGAATGTTATTAGCGATACACCCCCCTTTTACATATAAAAGGTGATGGGATGTATTTTGTTGTTCTTTAAAAATGGGGATTTGATTAATGTCAAATCAAAGAATTCGCATTCGTTTGAAAGCGTTCGATCATCGTTTGATTGATCAATCAACAGCTGAAATCGTAGATACTGCAAAGCGCACTGGTGCTCAGGTTCGTGGTCCAATTCCACTTCCTACACGTAAAGAGCGTTTTACTATCTTGACTTCTCCACACGTTAACAAAGATGCGCGTGATCAGTATGAAATTCGTACTCACAAACGCATGATTGATATCGTAGAGCCAACTGAAAAGACTGTAGACGCATTAATGCGTTTAGATCTAGCAGCTGGCGTTGACGTTCAAATCAGCTTGGGTTAAGGGGTTTTAACAATGACTATTGGTCTAGTTGGACGTAAAGTAGGCATGACTCGTATCTTCACTGAAGATGGCGTTTCAACACCTGTAACCGTTCTAGAAGTTGAAGCCAACCGTATTTCTCAAGTGAAAACTTTAGAAACTGACGGTTACTCGGCGCTTCAAGTTACAACAGGTAGCCGTAAGGCTAGCCGTGTTACAAAACCAGCAGCTGGGCATTTCGCTAAAGCTGGCGTTCAAGCAGGCCGTGGCCTGTGGGAATTCCGCTTAAACGAAAATGAAGGCGAAGGTTTAGAATTGGGCGGTGAAATCACTGTTTCAATTTTTAATGACACTAAATTAGTAGACGTAACCGGTACATCTAAAGGTAAAGGCTTCCAAGGCGGTATTAAACGCTGGAACTTTACTATGCAAGATGCTACTCATGGTAACTCTGTCTCTCACCGTTCAAACGGTTCGTTAGGTCAGTGTCAAACACCAGGTCGCGTTTTCAAAGGCAAAAAAATGTCTGGTCACATGGGTTCTGTGCGCTGTACTACACAAAACCTTGAATTGGTTCGCGTTGACGCAGAACGTAACTTGCTCCTTATTAAAGGTGCGGTTCCGGGTGCTATCAACGGTAACGTAATCATCAAACCAGCTGTTAAAGCTTAGTCCAGGAGATTCGTGATGGAATTATCATTAAAAGACGCTGCAGGTGCTCTTGAAGTTTCTGAAGCAACTTTTGGACTTGAGTTTAACGAAGCATTAGTACATCAGGTAGTAGTTGCATATGCAGCTGGCGCTCGTCAAGGTACTCGTGCTCAAAAGACTCGTTCAGAAGTAAGTGGCGGTGGTGCAAAACCTTGGCGTCAAAAAGGTACTGGCCGTGCTCGTGCTGGTACTAGCCGTGGTCCAATTTGGCGTTCTGGTGGCGTAACATTCGCTGCTAAACCTCAAGACCACAGCCAGAAAGTAAACCGTAAAATGTACCGTGGTGCGATTAAAAGCATCCTATCTGAGCTTGTTCGTCAAGATCGCTTAGTAGTGGTAGAAAACTTTACTGTTGAAACACCAAAAACTAAAGAATTAGTAGCTAAACTAAACGGCTTGGAGTTAAAAGATGTATTAATCATCACTCCAGAAGTTGATGAGAACTTGTTCTTATCAGCACGCAACTTGTACAAAGTTGACGTTCGTGACGTAGACGGTATTGACCCAGTTAGCTTGGTTGGTTTCGAAAAAGTTTTGATGACTGCTACTGCAGTTAAACAACTTGAGGAGATGTTAGGATGATAAGCGAAGAACGTTTGTTAAAAGTGCTTTTAGCACCGAACATTTCTGAGAAAAGCACTATGGCATCTGAAGCAAACAACACTGTTGTTTTCAAAGTTGTTACTACTGCTACTAAAGCTGAAATCAAAGCTGCTGTTGAGAAACTTTTTGAAGTTTCAGTAGACGGTGTTCGCACATTAAATGTTAAAGGTAAAGTGAAACGTACTGGTGCTCGTTTTGGTCGCAGAAGCGACTGGAAAAAAGCATACGTTACTCTTGCTGAAGGCAGCGACATCGACTTCGTCGGCGCGGAATCATAGGAGTTTACGAAAATGGCTATAGTTAAATGTAAACCTACTTCTCCGGGTCGTCGCCACGTAGTTAAAGTGGTAAACACGGAGTTGCATAAAGGTAAGCCTTACGCACCATTACTAGACACTAAGTCTAAGTCTGGTGGTCGTAATAATAACGGTCGTATTACGGTTCGTCATATTGGTGGTGGTCACAAACAACATTACCGCATGATCGATTTTAAACGTAATAAAGATGGTATCCCTGCAAAAGTTGAACGTTTGGAATATGATCCAAACCGTTCTGCTAATATTGCACTAGTATTATATGCTGATGGTGAACGTCGTTACATCCTAGCCCCTAAAGGCTTAAGCGCTGGAGATACAGTCCAGTCAGGTGTTGATGCTCCAATCAAAGCTGGTAATACTATGGCTTTACGCAACACACCATTAGGTAGTGTTGTGCATGCAATCGAACTTAAACCAGGTAAAGGTGCTCAAATAGCACGTGCTGCTGGTACTTACGCTCAACTAGTTGCTAAAGACGGTGCATATGTCACTTTACGTCTTCGCTCTGGCGAAATGCGTAAAATTGAGTCTGACTGTCGTGCTACATTAGGTGAAATCGGCAATTCTGAACACATGCTTCGCTCTTTGGGTAAAGCTGGTGCTTCAAGATGGCGCGGTGTTCGCCCAACTGTTCGTGGTGTTGCCATGAACCCAGTTGATCACCCACACGGTGGTGGTGAAGGTAAAACGTCTGGCGGTCGTCACCCGGTATCCCCTTGGGGCGTACCAACTAAGGGTTACAAGACTCGTTCAAACAAACGTACTGATAAATTTATCGTGCGTCGTCGTACTAAATAGTACATTTAATTAATACTCTGATTGTTTGAGCTTGGTTTACTTCGGTAAAGTTAAGTTCAACATGAAGGGTAAATAAAGAGGATTCACCATGCCACGTTCTCTCAAGAAAGGTCCATTTATAGACCTACACTTGCTGACGAAGGTAGAGAAAGCTCTGGAAAGCGGGAATAAAAAGCCAATTAAGACTTGGTCCCGTCGTTCAATGATCATCCCAACGATGATCGGATTGACCATAGCTGTCCATAATGGCCGTCAACACGTACCTGTATTTGTAACTGATGAAATGATCGGTCACAAATTAGGAGAATTTGCACCAACTCGTACTTATCGCGGTCATATCGCTGATAAGAAAGCGAAGAAATAGGGGAAATTGAATGGAAGCTATCGCTATACATAAATTTGCCCGCGGTTCTGCTCAGAAAGCACGTTTAGTTGTGGATCAAATCCGCGGCTTACATGTAGAGAAAGCACTTGAAATTTTAACTTTTAGCAACAAATCAGCTGCTGAATTAGTTAAAAAAGTACTTAACTCTGCAATTGCTAACGCTGAACATAACGAAGGTGCAGACATTGATGAACTTATCGTAAAAACTATTACAGTTGACGATGGTCCTACAATGAAACGTATTCGTCCTCGTGCAAAAGGCCGCGCGGATCGTATAATTAAGCGCACAAGTCACATTACTGTGATCGTGTCTGATTCTTAGGAGTATATTAGTATGGGTCAAAAAGTTCATCCTAACGGTATTCGCTTAGGTATCACGAAACCTTTCGCGTCTACGTGGTTTGCAAGTAACAAAGACTTCGCTGAAAATTTACGCGGTGACCATTTGGTTCGCGAATATTTGAAAGAGAAGCTTGTTCGTGCATCATTATCAAAAGTAGTTATTGAGCGTCCAGCTAAATCTATCCGCGTAACAATTCATACGGCTCGTCCGGGTGTTGTTATCGGTAAGAAAGGCGAAGATGTTGAGAAACTACGCTTAGCAGTTTCTAAAATTGCTGGTGTTCCTGCTCAAATCAACATTGCTGAAGTACGTAAGCCAGAAATGGATGCGCAGCTTGTTGCTGACAGTATTGCTAGTCAATTAGAACGTCGTGTGATGTTTCGTCGCGCTATGAAACGTGCTGTACAAAATGCTATGCGTCTAGGCGCAAAGGGTATTAAAGTACAAGTAAGTGGTCGTTTAGGCGGTGCAGATATTGCACGTGCTGAATGGTATCGTGAAGGTCGTGTACCACTACACACTTTACGTGCTGACATCGATTACGCTATTGCACGCGGTAACACAACTTATGGTGTTATTGGTATCAAAGTGTGGATCTTTAAAGGTGAAATCATTGGTAACATGCCTCTACAGGCAGAAGTACCAGCGGCTAAACCTAAAAGAAAAAACAACCGCAAGCCTAAGTAGGAGCTAAGTAATGTTACAACCAAAACGTACTAAATTCCGTAAGCAATTTAAAATGCGCAACCGTGGTCTTGCACACGTCGGTAGCTCAGTTAGCTTCGGTACTTTCGGTTTAAAATCAATGGAACGTGGTCGTATGACTGCGCGTCAGATTGAAGCGGCACGTCGAGCAATGACTCGTCACGTAAAGCGTCAAGGTAAAATCTGGATACGTGTATTCCCTGATAAGCCAATTACTAAAAAGCCTCTTGAGGTTCGTATGGGTAAAGGTAAAGGTTCAGTGGAATATTGGGTATGCCAAATTCTACCTGGCCGTGTTCTTTATGAAATGGAAGGTGTATCGGAAGAAATCGCACGCGAAGCATTTGCTTTAGCAGCGGCTAAACTTCCGTTCAAAACATCTTTCGTAACTAGAACGGTGATGTAATGAAAGCTAGTGAATTAAAAGATAAAAGCATTGAAGAGCTAAATACTGAAATGCTTGCATTATTACGCGAACAGTTTAACTATCGCATGCAAGCAAGCACAGGACAATTAGCACAAACTCATTTGCTAAGAACGGTACGTCGCAATATTGCACGTGTAAAGACTATCATAACTGAAAAGGCAGGTAAGTAATGAGCGAAGCTAAAATCCGCACACTACAAGGTCGTGTTGTCAGTGATAAAATGGATAAGTCTATCACTGTATTAATTGAACGTCGTGTTAAGCACCCTATTTACGGTAAGTACCTTACACGTTCAACTAAGTTGAAAGTGCATGATGAGACTAACCAATGTAATGCTGGTGATTTAGTAACAATTCGTGAAGTTGCACCAATTTCAAAGTCTAAAAACTGGACTTTAGTTGCTGTAATTACAAAAGCATAATTTACTTTTTGTAAATTTGTTTTAACGAACGTGTTAAATAAAAACCCTATCACAGTGTGATAGGGTTTTTTTTTGCTTAAAATATTGCCGACAACTAATGGCTTGATGATGAGATGCCAATGGTGTTAAAGGATATTTTACTAGGGTGAATGCTTAGCAATTGTTTATTTTTTAACTAAATAAGGTATCACTTTCATTTTGGTGGTGTTATAATCTCGCGCCCTCCGAATTCGTCTGACGTTTTTATGGGGGCAGTAGAAGGCAGTGACGGGTCAAATTTCTGGCCTTAAATTATATCTAAGTTTGTTTAGATAAATAGCGGAGTAAAACTCAATGATCCAAATGCAATCACAACTGAACGTAGCTGATAACAGCGGCGCTCGACGTGTACAGTGTATAAAGGTTCTTGGTGGTTCGCACCGTCGCTACGCGCGTATCGGTGATATCATTAAAATTGCAGTGAAGGAATCAAATCCTCGCGGCAAAGTTAAAAAAGGTGATGTTCTGACTGCGGTAGTTGTGCGCACTAAGAAAGGTGTTCGTCGTTCAGATGGTTCAACCATCCGTTTTGATGAAAACGCGGCTGTAATGTTAAATGCTAACTTACAACCAATTGGTACTCGTATTTTCGGTCCAGTGACGCGTGAACTTCGTAATGAAAAGTTCATGAAAATCGTTTCACTTGCACCTGAAGTACTATAAGGAGTCACGATAATGGCATCTAAGATTCGTCGTGATGATGAAGTTATTGTACTAGCTGGCAAAGACAAGGGTAAGACTGGTAAAGTCACTAAAGTTCTTGTTGATGACGGCAAAGTATTTGTAGAAGGCATAAACTTGATCAAGAAACACACTAAGCCTGTACCTCAGTTACAGCAGCCTGGTGGAATTATTGAAAAAGAAGCTTCTTTACAAGTTTCAAACGTAGCGATTGTTAACCCTAAAACGGGTAAAGCAGATCGTGTAGGCTTTAGAATTGAAGACGGCAAAAAAGTTCGTTTCTTCAAATCTAACAACGAACTAGTTTAATTATTGGAGTAAACGATGGCGAAACTGCATGATTTTTACAAAGATACTGTTGTAAACGACCTTCAGAAGAAGTTCGAATACAAAAGTGTCATGCAAGTCCCTCGGATTGAAAAGATCACCCTTAACATGGGTGTTGGTGAAGCTATTGCTGATAAAAAAGTATTAGACCATGCCACAAATGATCTTACTGCAATCTCAGGTCAAAAACCAGTTACGACTGTAGCACGCAAATCTGTTGCGGGCTTTAAGATTCGTGAAGGTTATCCTATTGGTACAAAAGTAACTCTACGTGGCGAACGTATGTGGGAATTTTTAGAGCGTTTAATTTCGATCTCTATTCCTCGTATCCGCGATTTCCGTGGCTTAAACCCTAAGTCATTCGATGGCCGTGGTAACTACAGCATGGGCGTACGTGAGCAAATAATCTTCCCTGAAATCGATTACGATAAAATCGATAAAATTCGTGGGATGGATATTACTATCACTACTAGCGCGAAGAATAATGAAGAAGGACACGCATTGTTGTCTGCCTTTAGCTTCCCGTTTAAGAACAAGGTGTAGAGTTATGGCTAAAACGTCAATGAAAGCTCGTGAAGCTAAAAGAACCAAATTAGTAGCACAGTACGCTGAAAAGCGTAGTGCATTAAAAGCAATCATCTCTAACGATAATTCTTCTGAAGAAGATCGTTGGGATGCTGTATTGAAACTTCAAAGTTTACCTCGTGATTCATCAAGTAGTCGTCAACGTAACCGTTGTAACATTACTGGTCGTCCTCATGGTTTCTTACGTAAATTCGGTTTAAGCCGAATCAAATTGCGTGAAGCAATGATGCGTGGTGAAGTTCCAGGTCTTAAGAAAGCTAGTTGGTAATTCACGGGAGTAAATTGTTATGATGACTGATCCTATCGCGGATATGTTTACACGCATTCGCAACGGTCAATCTGCAGCAAAAGTTGCAGTTACAATGCCATCTTCTAAAGTAAAAGTTGCTATCGCAAACTTGCTTAAAGAAGAAGGTTATGTATCAGAGTTTTCAGTATCAGGCGAAGTTAAGCCTGAGTTATCTGTAACTTTGAAATATTTTGAAGGTAAAGAAGTAATTGAAACGATCAAGCGTGTTTCACGTCCTGGTCTTCGTATATACAAAAGCTGTGATGAACTTCCTAAAGTTCTTGCAGGTATGGGTATTGCGATCGTATCTACTTCTAAAGGTCTGATGACTGATCGCGCTGCTCGCTCTGCGGGTATCGGCGGTGAAATCATCGGTTTCGTAGCGTAAGGAGAAATATATGTCTCGTGTTGCAAAAGCACCTGTCGTTGTTCCTGCTGGCGTTACTGTTACGTTATCAGGTCAAGACATTATAGTTAAAGGTCCAATGGGCGAATTATCTCGCACGATCCATAGTGACGTTGTTATTTCTCAAGAAGAAAATAGCATCATTACTAATATCGTTGCCGATGTTAAAGGCGCTTGGGCTCAAGCCGGTACTACACGTGCTTTAATCCAGAATATGGTTGAAGGTGTAAGTACAGGTTATGTAAAAACATTGTTATTAAACGGTGTTGGTTATCGTGCAAAAGCTGATGGTAAGTCTTTAAACTTATCTTTAGGTTTATCACACCCAGTTAACCACGCAATCCCTGATGGGATTACTGTTGAAACTCCTAGTCAAACTGAAGTCATACTGAAAGGTGCTGATAAACAGTTGGTTGGTCAAGTTGCTGCAGACATTCGTTCTTACCGTAAGCCAGAGCCTTATAAAGGTAAAGGTATACGTTATAGTGACGAGCATGTTCGCCGTAAAGAAGCTAAGAAGAAGTAGGATAATACTATGGATAAGAAAACATCTCGTTTGCGCCGCGCTAAACGCGCTCGTGCAAAAATTAGCGAGTTGGGTGCGAATCGTTTAGTTGTATTTCGTACTCCTCGCCATATTTACGCGCAATTGATCGCTCCAACGGGTTCTGAAGTTATCGCATCTGCGTCTACTTTAGACAAAGAAATCAGTGCTCAGTTAGATAAAACAGGTAACGTTGCCGCAGCAACTGCAGTCGGTACAGCAATTGCTGAACGTGCAGTAGCTAAAGGGATCACTAGCATTGCTTTTGATCGCTCTGGTTTCCGTTATCATGGTCGCGTAAAAGCGTTAGCAGAAGCAGCTCGTGAAGCTGGTCTGCAGTTCTAGGAGTTGATAATGGCTAATCATAATCAAGAAAACTCACAACAAAGTGATATGGCTGAAAAGCTAATTGCCGTTAACCGCGTTTCAAAAGTGGTTAAAGGTGGTCGCATATTCAGTTTCACTGCACTTACAGTAGTTGGTGATGGTGCTGGACGCGTTGGTTTTGGATACGGTAAAGCACGTGAAGTGCCTGCTGCAATCCAGAAAGCAATGGAAAAAGCACGCCGTAACATAGTAACCGTAGATTTGAAGGGTACTACTCTTCAGCATGTCATTATTGGCAAGCATTCTGGTTCTAAAGTTTACATGCAACCAGCTTCTGAAGGTACAGGTATCATCGCCGGTGGCGCGATGCGTGCAGTACTAGAAGTTGCAGGTGTTCAGAACGTATTGTCAAAAGCATACGGTTCTACTAACCCGATCAACGTAGTTCGTGCTACTGTTTCAGCTCTTGCGAATATGAAATCGCCGGCAGGTGTTGCAGCTAAGCGTGGCAAAACCGTTGCAGACATACTGGGGTAATTGAGCATGGCTAAAACAGTAAAAGTAACTCAAATGAAAAGTTCTATCGGTCGTTTACCGAAGCATAGAGCTACATTAAGAGGTCTTGGATTACGTCGTATCCGTCATACAGTAGAGTTAGAAGACACTCCATCTGTACGCGGTATGATTAACACAGTATCTTATATGGTTAAGGTGGAGGATTAATTATGCATTTAAATACTTTATCTCCTGCACCAGGTGCAAAGAAAGCTAAGAAGCGCTGTGGGCGTGGTATTGGTTCTGGCATTGGTAAAACAGGCGGACGTGGCCACAAAGGTCAGAAGTCTCGTTCTGGCGGTAGTGTACGTCCAGGTTTCGAAGGTGGTCAAATGCCATTGAAACAACGTTTACCTAAGTTTGGTTTCACGTCACGTAAATCTTTAGTTCGCGCTGAAGTACGTTTACATGAACTAAACAACATCACAGGTGATGTTGTCGATATCTTTGCTCTTAAAGATGCAAACCTAATTACACGTAACATCAAAACAGCAAAAATTATGTTGTCTGGTGATATTAACCGTCCAATTACGGTTCGTGGTTTAGGTGTTACTAAAGGCGCACGTGCAGCTATTGAAGCTGCTGGCGGAAAAATCGAGGAATAGTACAGCATGGCTACACCAGGAATGGCTCCTTCAAAAGGTAGTAAAGGCGCAGGCGGAATGTCTGAGCTCAAGCAAAGATTATGGTTTGTTCTCGGCGCACTAATTGTGTTCCGTTTAGGATCATTTGTGCCAATCCCTGGTATTGACGCCGCTGTATTAGCTCAGTTGTTTGAACAACAAAAGGGCACCATCGTAGAAATGTTTAACATGTTCTCTGGTGGTGCACTTGAGCGAGCCTCTGTATTGGCACTTGGTATTATGCCGTACATCTCAGCTTCAATTATCATGCAATTGCTTACTGTGGTTCATCCCGCAATGGCAGAGCTGAAAAAAGAAGGTGAAGCTGGACGTCGTAAGATCAGTCAATACACCCGCTACGGCACGTTAGTTCTAGCGACAGTACAATCAATTGCAATTGCAAGAAGTTTACCAGGAATGATGCCGGGTCTAGTAATGGACGCAGGTTTTGGTTTCTACTTTGCCGCTGTAGTAAGTTTAGTAACCGGTACCATGTTTTTAATGTGGTTAGGTGAACAAATTACTGAACGTGGTATTGGTAACGGTATATCTATCTTAATATTTGCAGGTATTGTTGCTGGCATGCCTTCAGCTGTTGCACAAACAGCAGAGATGGCGCGTCAAGGTGAATTGCACTTATTAGTATTATTGCTGATGTGTGTCATAGTATTCGCTGTAACCTTTTTTGTAGTATTTGTAGAACGTGGTCAACGACGTATTGTTGTTAACTATGCTAAGCGTCAGCAAGGCCGTAAGGTTTTCGCCGCGCAAAGCACGCATTTACCGCTTAAAGTTAATATGGCTGGTGTTATACCACCTATCTTTGCATCAAGTATTATCTTGTTCCCCGGCACTCTAGCGAGTTGGTTTGGACAAGGTGAAGGTGCAGTTGCTGACTTTCTACAAGAAGTATCTATTGCTATTTCTCCAGGTCAGCCGTTGTACGTTATGTTACTTGCCGCAGCGATAATATTTTTCTGTTTCTTCTACACGGCTCTTGTTTTCAATCCGCGTGAAACAGCAGATAACCTAAAAAAATCAGGTGCGTTTATTCCTGGGATTCGTCCTGGTGAGCAAACGTCTAAATATATAGATAAAGTGATGACACGCTTAACCTTAGCGGGTGCGTTGTATATTACCTTTATCTGTTTGGTACCTCAGTTCATGATCATCGCATGGGACGTTCAGTTCTACTTCGGTGGTACATCATTACTAATTATTGTAGTGGTTATTATGGACTTTATGGCACAAGTACAAACGCATATGATGTCTCATCAATATGACAATGTGCTTAAGAAAGCTAACTTAAAAGGTTAGGTCGTTAGACTTAACTCAATAGGTAAACGGAGTATAAAATGAAAGTACGTGCATCCGTAAAAAAGATTTGTCGTAATTGTAAAGTGGTTAAACGCAAAGGCGTAGTACGCATTCTTTGTGTAGAACCAAAGCACAAACAAAGACAAGGTTAAGCTTAGATTCATCTAAGCTGACAGCAATATCTTTTAGAAGTAGCATTGTGCAGAGATTTCTGTATAATGCCGCTTCGATTTGCAGAAAAGAAGACGGGTTGGGTATCCTAACGGGCTTTCCAACCTGATAATTTTAACCTTAAATAGGAGATGTGTTAGTGGCCCGTATCGCTGGCATTAACATCCCTGATCGTAAGCATGCAGTAATCGCCATTACTGCGATTTTCGGTATCGGAGCGACTCGCGCAAAAGCAATTTGTGCAGCAGCAGGTATCGCAGAATCAACGAAGATCAGTGAATTAGACGAAGCAAAAATAGATTTGCTACGTGCTGAAGTGGATAAATACACCGTAGAAGGTGATTTACGCCGTGAAGTTTCAATGAATATTAAACGTCTTATGGATTTAGGTTGTTACCGTGGCATACGCCATCGTCGCAGTCTTCCATTACGTGGTCAACGCACTAAAACTAATGCGCGCACCCGTAAAGGTCCTCGTAAGCCAATTAAGAAGTAAGAGGAACTAGACAATGGCTAAAACACCTGTACGTACGCGTAAACGCGTTAAAAAACAAGTTGCTGATGGCATGGCTCATATCCACGCCTCTTTCAACAACACAATCGTAACTCTTACAGATCGTCAAGGTAATGCTTTATCTTGGGCAACTGCAGGTGGTTCAGGTTTCCGTGGTTCACGTAAATCTACCCCATTTGCTGCTCAGGTAGCTGCAGACCGCGCTGGCGCCGCTGCAAAAGAGTTTGGTTTGAAGAATATTGAAGTTTTCGTTAAAGGCCCTGGACCAGGACGTGAGTCTGCAATCCGTGCCCTAAATGCTGCTGGTTTTAAAATCACCAACATTACTGACGTTACGCCTATTCCTCATAATGGTTGTCGTCCTCCTAAGAAACGTCGCGTTTAATCGTACTTTTTTTAGGATAGTTGGAGAAAGAAAATGGCTAGATATTTAGGTCCTAAGTTAAAGCTTAGTCGTCGCGAAGGAACAGATTTGTTCCTTAAAAGCGGTGTTAGAGCAATTGACACTAAATGTAAAATCGAAACAATACCAGGTCAGCACGGCGCACGTCGCGGTCGTTTGTCTGATTACGGTATTCAACTTCGTGAAAAACAAAAAGTTCGTCGTATTTATGGCGTACTAGAAAAGCAATTCCGTAATTACTACAAAGAAGCGGCTCGTTTGAAAGGTAATACAGGTGAAAACTTGTTACAACTTTTAGAGATTCGTCTTGATAACGTAGTATACCGTATGGGCTATGCAAGCACTCGTGCTGAAGCTCGTCAACTAGTTAGCCATAAAGCTATCGTAGTAAACGGCGTAGTTGTTAATATTCCATCTTTCAATGTTAAAGCTGAAGATGCAGTTTCTATTCGTGAGAAATCTAAAACTCAAGCGCGTATCATCGCTGCTTTAGAATTAGCTGAGCAACGTGAGAAGCCAGTCTGGGTTGAAGTAGATAACAAGAAACTTGAAGGCGTTTTCAAACGTGTTCCTGATCGTTCTGACTTGTCTGCCGAAATTAATGAACAGTTAATTGTTGAACTTTACTCTAAGTAAAGTAGCACTTAAGAGAGGAAATATATGCAGGGTTCTGTAACCGAATTCCTTAGACCGCGATTGGTTGGTATTGAAACCATTAGCGCGACTCGTGCTAAGGTAACTTTAGAGCCATTAGAGCGTGGTTTTGGTCATACTTTAGGTAATGCTTTACGTCGCATTCTTCTATCTTCAATGCCAGGTTGTGCTGTAACTGAAGTTGAGATTGACGGCGTTCTACACGAATACAGTAGTAAAGAGGGTGTGCAAGAAGACATCATCGAAATATTGTTGAACCTTAAGGGATTAGCTATAAGTTTAGAAGGTAAAAACGAAGCTGTTATTACTTTAACTAAATCCGGTGAAGGCCCTGTAACGGCAGCTGATATCCAGCATGACGGAGATGTAACAATCGCAAATCCTAATCATGTAATCTGTAATTTAACAGGTGAAGGTTCTATCAGCATGCGCATCAAAATTGAAATGGGACGTGGTTATGTTCCTGCTTCAGTTAGACGCGATGCCGAGGATGAAGATCGTGCAATCGGACGTTTGTTAGTTGATGCTTCGTTCAGTCCAGTTGTAAGAATTGCCTACGATGTTGACTCTGCCCGAGTAGAACAGCGTACTGATTTAGACAAACTTGTACTTGATATGGAAACCAATGGTACATTGGATCCAGAAGAAGCTATTCGTCGTGCTTCAACAATTTTAGCTGAACAGCTAGATGCGTTTGTAGAATTGCGTGATATTAAAGAAGTAGAGCCAAAAGAAGAGAAACCTTTATTTGACCCTATTTTGCTTCGTCCAGTTGATGATCTTGAATTAACAGTTCGTTCAGCAAACTGCTTAAAAGCAGAAGCAATTCAATACATTGGCGATTTAGTACAGCGTGCAGAAGTTGAGCTTCTTAAAACACCTAATTTAGGTAAGAAGTCTTTAACAGAAATCAAAGACGTTTTAGCGTCTCGTGGTTTATCTTTAGGTATGCGCCTTGAAAATTGGCCGCCTGAAAGCATCGCTGATAACGACTAATTCGTTTATCGTTTTTTAATAGTTTGAGAGAAGGATTAACTTATGCGCCATCGTCAAAGCGGTCGCCAGTTAAACCGTAATAGCAGTCATCGTCAAGCGATGTTCCGTAATATGGCAAGTTCACTAGTTAAGCACGGCGTTATTAAAACGACTGTAGCTAAAGCTAAAGAACTACGTCGCGTTGTAGAGCCACTGATTACATTGGCCAAGACCGACAGTGTTGCAAATCGCCGTTTAGCGTTTGCTCGTACACAAGATAAAGAAGTAGTAGGTATTTTATTTAACGAACTTGGTGCACGTTACCAAGAACGTCCAGGTGGATATACTCGCATTTTAAAATGTGGTTTCCGTACTGGTGATAAAGCGCCTATGGCTTATGTTGAATTAGTAGACCGTCCTGCATCAGATGTTGTTGCAGAAGAAGTTGAAGAGTCAGCAGAAGCTTAATTTAGCCTAGCTAAATTTGCTTTAAAATTAAAAACGGAGCTTCGGCTCCGTTTTTGTTTTTAAAAATAATGATAATCAACCCTAGTGTAAACTTGACCAACCTTCAAATTCTCCGTATAACATTTACCCCCACTCTTAAGAGAATCAATTATGTCATCACGTAATCCTATCATTGCTGTAACCGGATCATCAGGAGCAGGTACATCGACAACGATAGAGTCGTTTGCACATATATTTCGTTCATTGGGTATCACTCCAGCTACGGTTGAAGGAGATAGTTTTCATCGGTACTCTCGACAAGAAATGGACCTCGAAAAGCGTAAGGCGAGAGAAGACAGAAGAAACATTAGTTATTTTGGTGATGAAGCTAACGATTTCGACGCCTTAGAAAAACTTTTCAGCACTTATTCTGAAACGGGTAAAGGCCAGATGCGTCGATACCTTCACACTTTTGATGAAGCCGTTCCCTACAACCAAATGCCGGGTACGTTTACACCCTGGGAAAAACTCGGTGATGGCACTGACTTACTCTTCTATGAAGGGTTACATGGCGGCGTGGTCACTGAAAAAAATGACGTAGCAAAACATGTCGACTTGTTAATTGGTATGGTACCGATAGTTAACTTAGAGTGGATACAGAAAATAATACGCGATACTAATCAACGTGGACATAGCCGAGAAGCGGTAACAGCAAGTATAGTGCGTAGTATGGAAGACTATATCTCTTACATAACACCACAGTTTTCAAAGACACATATCAACTTCCAGCGCGTTCCGACAGTAGATACCTCGAACCCTTTTAGTGCTAAAGCGATACCAAGCCTTGATGAGAGTTTTGTGGTAATACGCTTTCGCGAAGCTACCGGGGTTGACTTTCCTTACTATTTATCGATGATTGACGGTGCCTTTATGTCACGTATCAATACCTTAGTTGTGCCGGGTGGGAAAATGGGGCTTGCCATGGAATTACTGTTAACACCATTGATCAGAGATTTAATGGAGAAAAAGCACCGCGCCAATAAGCAATTAGATTGGATGACTGATTTGTAGTAAATTGTGCTGTAACGTAAATTACAGCACATCGTGCATTTACTCTTCGACTATTTCAAAGTCATGGGTGATTTTTACAGTTTTATTTAACATTAATGCCACTGAGCAGTATTTGTCAGCAGAAAGCTTAACGGCGCGCTCGACGTGTTTTGCTGAAACTTCCTGACCTGTTATCACAAAGTGCAGATGAATATCAGAAAACAGTTTCGGCACTGAGTCTACACGCTTAGCTTCAATATCCACTTTACAACCACTGACGTTTTGCCTAGATTTATCAAGAATACTGACAACATCTACTGAGGAACAAGCCCCCAATGAAATCAATACATTCTCTAGCGGGCTAGGGGCAGATGCACCGGCGTTAGCGTCCAAAACAATCGTATGACCACTTTGCGAAGTACCCATAAATAATTCTTCACCCATCCATTTTACACTTGCTTTCATTGTTAGACCTTATATCTACTTATTAATGGGTAATATATTAACG
The DNA here is from genome assembly GCF_014077275.1 of Colwellia sp. BRX8-7. Taxonomy (NCBI): domain Bacteria; kingdom Pseudomonadati; phylum Pseudomonadota; class Gammaproteobacteria; order Alteromonadales; family Colwelliaceae; genus Colwellia; species Colwellia sp. BRX8-7. Next base: position 269,199 of record NZ_JACGVP010000003.1, read on the forward strand.
TGCATCGGCTGAAATTTACTAGTGCTTCACCTAGATAATCAGAAAAAGAACCTTCAAGCCAACAAACAGCAGACAAAAGAAAATATCACTTGAGAAAAGTAATATCATTAGTATAATGGCGCCTCACTTCTTGAGTCTCTTTAAATTCCCAAACAAACTAAGATTCACCAGAAAAGTGTAACTCTTCATCTTAGATGGAAAGTAAACTAGGGGTATAGTTCCAATTGGTAGAACAGCGGTCTCCAAAACCGACGGTTGGGAGTTCGAATCTCTCTACCCCTGCCATATTTTATAAAGTATTTTTTAATACTTTTGAAGTAACTTCAGTGATGAAGTTAACATGCCATAGGCAAATATTTACAGGTCAATATTATGAATGCAAGTACAGAAAGCCAGCCAAACGGATCTCTTGATTCGCTAAAATGGATGATCGTTATCCTGCTTTTAGCCGGAGTCGTTTTCGCCAATTATTTTTACGGTGATGAATCCGTTTTATACCGTGCGATAGGTGCCGTTGTCGGTATCGTTATTGCTGGTGTAATCGCCATGCAAACTGTTAAAGGTCACAACGCCGTTGCATTTGCGAAAGAATCACGTACTGAAATTCGTAAAGTTGTTTGGCCAACACGCCAAGAAGCGATACAAACTACAGGTATCGTATTGTTCGCTACTTTTATTATGTCTTTAGTGATGTGGGGACTTGATTCTACGCTATTTTGGGTAGTTGGCTTTATTACAGGTTTGAAGGTGTAATCATGACTGAAGAAATTTTATCTCCTGAAGAGAATGAACAAAACGAAGAAAAAGCAATTAACACAAACCCGAAATTACGTTGGTATGTTGTACAAGCTTTTTCTGGCTATGAAGGACGCGTGCAAAAAACATTGGTTGAGCATATCGAAATTCAAGGATTGCATGAAAAGTTTGGTCAAATTCTTGTGCCTACCGAAGAAGTCGTTGAAATGCGTGCTGGTCAAAAGCGTAAGAGTTCACGTAAGTTTTTCCCTGGCTATGTATTAGTACAAATGGAAATGGATGTTGAAGCCTGGCATTTAGTTAAAAGTGTGCCACGAGTTTTAGGTTTTATCGGTGGTACCAGTGATCGCCCAGCACCTATTTCACAAAAAGAAGCTGACCGTATTTTACAAAGACTAGAAGATACCGACAAGCCTCGTCCTAAAACATTGTTTGAGCCCGGCGAAGTGGTTCGTGTTATTGATGGCCCATTTGCTGACTTTAACGGTGTTGTTGAAGAATTAGATTACGATAAAAACCGTATTAAAGTATCGGTATTAATCTTTGGTCGTTCAACCCCAGTAGATTTAGAGTTCGGACAAGTCGAAAAAGGCTAACCACTCAGTAATAAATAATAATTCGAAAAGGCTAGAGATGTGAATCTCTAGCCTTTTTTGTTATATCAATATAATCCGTTGAACTACCCCAGAAGTCATATAAATAAGAATTTCATTAAAGTCTTGTGTAAAAGGGCTTTTTTAATATATAATCCGCTGCCTATTTTTTTTAAGTGACTTCGTCGTTTAGGAAAAAGTAAGGATAATCGAACAACGGGGAGCTGATTTAAATTTTAGCGTTAACACCCAAACTAAAGGTATTGAAAAATGGCTAAGAAAGTCCAAGCTCTAATCAAGCTACAAGTTGCTGCTGGTGCAGCAAACCCGTCACCGCCAGTTGGTCCTGCTTTAGGTCAACACGGTGTGAATATCATGGAATTTTGTAAGGCGTTCAACGCAAAAACAGAATCTTTAGAAAAAGGCGCTCCAGTACCAGTAGTTATTACTGTATACAGCGATCGTTCTTTTACATTTGAAACAAAAACACCACCTGCTTCTTACTTATTGAAAAAAGCAGCTGGCATCAAAAGCGGTTCTGGCCGTCCTAACACTGACAAAGTGGGTACTGTTACTACAGCTCAACTTGAAGAAATTGTTAAGACAAAAGAAGCTGACTTAACTGCTGGTTCTATGGAAGCTGCAGTGCGTACCATTGCGGGTTCTGCTCGTTCAATGGGTTTAGTGGTAGAGGACTAATCAATGACTAAATTAACGAAACGCGCTCGTCTAATCCGTGAAAAAGTAGACGTATTAAAAGATTATGATATTGCTGAAGCCATTTCTTTATTAAAAGAACTTGCTACTGCAAACTTCCGTGAAAGTGTAGATGTTGCTGTAAATCTTGGCATCGATGCTCGTAAATCAGACCAAAACGTACGTGGCGCAGCTGTATTACCAAATGGTACTGGCCGTGATGTTCGTGTTGCTGTATTTACACAGGGCGCAAATGCTGAGAAAGCGAAAGAAGCTGGTGCTGACATCGTAGGTATGGAAGATTTAGCTGAATTAGTTAAAAAAGGCGAGATGAACTTTGATGTTGTAATCGCTTCTCCAGATGCTATGCGTGTTGTTGGTCAACTTGGTCAGATTTTAGGCCCACGTGGTTTAATGCCTAACCCTAAAGTTGGTACTGTAACACCAGACGTTGTAACCGCTATTAACAATGCAAAATCGGGCCAGATCCGTTACCGCAATGATAAAAACGGTATCATCCATACTACTATTGGTAAGGCTGATTTCGACGATGCTAAATTACAAGAAAACCTAGAGTTTTTATTGGAAGCTTTAAAGAAAGCTAAACCAGCAAATGCTAAAGGTCAGTACATTAAGAAACTTTCTATCTCAACTACTATGGGCGCCGGTGTATCGGTAAACCAAGCTAGTTTGACAGCAGTTTCTAAGTAAAGTCACATTTTTTGCACTTTACAAGGGTTAAATTATAGACTATAATTTCGCCCTTAAAAATTTTGGTAGGTGTTGTTTTATTCTTTTAGAAGTTTAAACAACCCCGTCAAAGACCGTAGGAGTTTATGAGGTAATTATTTACTTTAATAGACTTAATTTTTCCTACGTAGATGGTGATTACCCAGTATTTCCTAATTCTGGTCCTCGCCGTAACGGCCTAGTTTACTTTCTTTGAAAGAATATAAACTAGGGATAGTAAATACCGGTTTATTTAACCGGTGAACCAGGAGTTAAAGCCAATGGCTATCAATCTTGATGACAAAAAGGCAATTGTTGCTGAAGTTCAAGAAGCTGCTAGTGGCGCTCACTCAGTTGTAATCGCGGATGCCCGTGGTGTTGGAGTGGAAGCAATTACTGCATTGCGTAAGCAAGCACGTGAAAGTGGTGTATGGATGAAAGTTGTCCGTAACACATTAGCACGTCGTGCAGTAAAAGGTACTCAATTTGAATGTGTTTCTGACGTATTCAAAGGACCTTCATTAATTGCTTTTTCATCTGATCACCCAGGTGCCGCTGCACGTTTATTCACAGCCTTCGCTAAATCTAACGAAGCCTTTGATTTAAAAGCAGCTGCATTTGAAGGTAATTCAGTAGACGTAAATGTGTTAGCTAAGCTACCTACTTACGACGAAGCGATTGCACGTTTAATGAGCGCAATGAAAGAAGCATCTGCAGGCAAATTAGTCCGCACGATTGCTGCAGTACGCGATCAGAAAGAACAAGAAGCCGCTTAATAATTGTTTACCTCTGCTATTACTTAAACATAGGCAGAGCACAATTCGCACTTTTTGTATTTATAGTTATTTCAAACAGCCAAAGGCTGTTTATTAAAAAACAGGAAATTTAAAATGTCTATTTCTAAAGACGATATCCTAAACGCAGTTGCTGACATGTCAGTAATGGACGTTGTTGCTTTAATCGAAGCAATGGAAGAAAAATTTGGCGTATCTGCATCAGCTGCTGTTGCCGCTGCTGGACCAGCTGAAGCTGTTGAAGAGCAAAGCGAATTCAACGTTGTTATGACTAGCTTCGGTGAGAAGAAAGTTGCAGTAATCAAAGCAGTTCGTGGCGCTACAGGTTTAGGCCTTAAAGAAGCTAAAGACTTAGTTGAAGCTCTTGGCGTTGTTAAAGAAGGCGTTGACAAAGCTGAAGCTGAAGCTCTTAAGACTCTTCTTGAAGAAGCTGGCGCTTCTGTTGAGATCAAATAATCTGTTTTTAAACAGATTATTTGCCTGAAAAGGCAATGGCTGGTGACTTTAAAGTCACCGGCCTTTTTGCGCTAAAGAAAGTGGTTTTTTTTAAACCAAAAAGTGCATAATTGGTACTAAATGTATTAAGTATCATTGCAATATCCTGTCTGATACCAATTGGATTAGCTAACACAAAGTATGAAGCTATACTGAAGTTGTCTAGTCCAATTGGTATTTTAAAGGCAGATCGGCCATAACCAGCAAGCTGAGGAACCCCATGGTTTACTCTTACTCCGAAAAGAAACGTATTCGCAAGGACTTTGGTAAAAGCATACAAGTAATGGATTATCCATTCTTGTTATCAATCCAACTCGAATCTTTCCGTAAGTTTATTGATATTGATCCAACAGGTGAAACAGGCCTAGAGGCTGCGTTTCATTCTATTTTCCCAATTAAAGCTTACTCTGGTAGCTCAGAGTTACAATATGTGAGCTACAGACTTGGCGAACCGTTATTTGATGTCAAAGAATGTCAAATCCGCGGTGTAACCTATTCTGCGCCGCTTCGCGTTAAATTACGTTTAGTAGTTTACGATAAAGAAGCGCCAGCAGGCACAGTTAAAGATATCAAAGAACAAGAAGTATACATGGGTGAAATCCCATTAATGACAGACAACGGTACGTTTGTTATTAATGGTACTGAGCGTGTTATTGTTTCGCAATTACATCGTTCTCCAGGTGTGTTTTTCGATCATGATAAAGGTAAAACACACTCATCTGGTAAAGTATTATATAACGCACGCGTTATTCCTTACCGTGGTTCTTGGTTAGATTTTGAGTTTGATCCTAAAGATAATTTATTTGTACGTATTGACCGTCGTCGTAAATTACCGGCGTCAATCATTTTACGTGCCTTAGAGTATTCTACTGAAGAAATTCTAGACATGTTCTATGACACCACTGACTTTTCAATCAAAGGCGATAAGTTGATCATGGATTTAATCCCTGAGCGCTTACGCGGTGAAACGGCAACGTTTGACATTTGTTTGAAAAATGGTGATGTATTAGTAGAACAAGGTCGTCGCATTACTGCACGTCATATTCGTTCATTGTCGAAAGAAAATCTTGAAAAGCTAGAAGTCCCAGCTGAGTACATCGTAGGTAAAGTTTTATCTAAAGCTTACATCGATGAGTCTACTGGTGAAGTTATTGCTGAAGCCAATGCTGAAATAACATTAGAGTTATTAGCAGAGCTAAGCCAAGCTGGTCATAAAGTTCTTTCTACCTTATATATGAATGAATTCGATGTTGGTTCATACATGTCTGACACTATTCGTGTTGATGGTACTTCAAACAAGCTAGAAGCTTTAGTTGAAATATACCGCATGATGCGCCCAGGCGAGCCACCAACGAAAGATGCAGCAGAAACGTTATTTACTAACTTGTTTTTTGCTCCAGAACGCTATGATTTATCAACCGTTGGTCGAATGAAGTTCAACCGTCGTGTTGGCAATTCAGACGATGTTGGAAGTGGCATTTTATCTAACGATGACATTATTTCAGTAATGAGAACCTTAATCGCCATTCGTGACGGTAAAGGCGAGACTGATGATATCGATCACTTAGGTAACCGTCGTATTCGCTCTGTTGGCGAAATGGCAGAAAACCAATTCCGTGTTGGTCTAGTACGTGTTGAACGTGCTGTACGTGAACGTTTAAGTCTTGGTGACTTAGATGCTATCATGCCACAAGACCTAATCAACGCTAAGCCTATCTCTGCGGCTGTGAAAGAATTTTTCGGTTCTTCACAATTGTCACAGTTTATGGATCAAAACAACCCGTTATCAGAAGTGACGCATAAACGTCGTATCTCCGCATTAGGCCCAGGTGGTTTGACGCGTGAACGTGCTGGTTTTGAAGTTCGAGATGTACATCCGACCCATTATGGTCGTGTATGTCCTATCGAAACGCCGGAAGGTCCAAACATTGGTTTGATTAACTCACTGTCGTGTTATGCACGTACTAACGATTACGGTTTCTTAGAAACTCCATATCGTAAAGTAGTTGATGGCTTAGTCACTGATGATATCGATTATTTATCAGCAATTGAAGAAGGTAACTTTGTTATTGCCCAAACTACAGCTCCGGTTGATAGTGAAGGTAAGTTAGTAGACGGCTTAGTACAATGTCGTCACAAAAACGAATTTACATTAATCTCGGCAGAACAAGTCCAATACATGGATGTTTCGCCACAACAGATTATTTCAGTTGCAGCAAGTTTAATTCCGTTCCTTGAGCACGATGATGCTAACAGAGCCCTGATGGGTTCAAACATGCAACGTCAAGCCGTACCAACTCTTATCGTTGATAAGCCGTTAGTTGGTACAGGTATGGAAAAAGTTGTAGCTGTTGATTCAGGTGTAACTGCTGTTGCAAAACGTGGTGGTGTAGTCAGCTATGTTGACGCTTCTCGTATTGTTGTTAAAGTTAATGAAGACGAAATGCATGCTGGTGAAGCCGGTATTGATATTTATAACTTAACTAAATATACGCGTTCTAACCAAAATACATGTATCAACCAACGTCCACAGTGTCGTATGGGTGAACCTGTTACACGTGGTGATGTTTTAGCTGATGGTCCTTCAACGGACATGGGTGAATTAGCCCTAGGTCAAAACATGCGTATAGCGTTTATGCCTTGGAATGGTTACAACTTCGAAGATTCAATGTTGTTATCTGAACGTGTTGCTACAGAAGATCGTTTCACTACTGTTCATATTCAAGAATTAACCTGTATAGCACGAGACACTAAATTAGGTAGTGAAGAAATTACTTCTGATATTCCTAATGTTGGTGAATCAGCTCTATCTAAATTAGATGAAGCGGGTGTTGTTTACATCGGTGCTGAAGTTAATGGTGGCGACATCTTAGTGGGTAAAGTTACTCCTAAAGGTGAAACACAATTAACACCAGAAGAAAAACTATTACGTGCTATTTTCGGTGAAAAAGCAGCTGACGTTAAAGACAGCTCTTTACGTGTACCTAATTCAGTTAAAGGTACTATCATCGACGTTCAAATCTTCACCCGTGACGGTGTAGAAAAAGATAAGCGCGCTGTTGAAATTGAAGAATTACAACTTAAAGAAGTTAAGAAAGATTTAGGCGATGAATTTAGCATCTTAGAAGATGGTATTTATGCTCGTGCTAAAAACCTTCTTTTATCTGCTGGCTTAAACGAATCAGACATTAATAGTATGTCTCGTGCAAATTGGTTAGTTCAAAACTTGTCTGACGAAGGTCAACAATCTGAGCTTGAACAAATTGCTGAGCAATACGACAATATTAAAGCTGATTTCGATAAGAAGTTTGAAATTAAACGTCGTAAGATCACACAAGGTGCTGATTTAGCTCCAGGTGTTCTTAAAATTATCAAAGTTTACTTAGCGATAAAACGCCACATCCAACCGGGTGATAAAATGGCCGGTCGTCATGGTAACAAAGGTGTTATTTCAAACGTCGTTCCAGTAGAAGATATGCCTTACGATCAATATGGTGTTCCTGTTGATGTGGTACTTAACCCGTTAGGTGTACCATCACGAATGAACATTGGTCAGATCTTAGAGACTCATCTAGGTATGGCGTGTCGTGGTATTGGCGAAAAAATCAACCGTATGTTGGAAGCGCAACAAGAAATTCATAAACTACGTAACTTCATTCAAGAAGTTTACAATGTTGGTGAATCTCGTCAAGTTGTTGACATCGCGAGCTTCTCTGATGATGAAGTGATGCGTTTAGCTAATAACTTGCGTGCCGGTCTTCCTATTGCTACTCCAGCATTTGATGGTGCAGCAGAGAAAGAAATCAAAGAGATGTTTAGACTTGCAGATATGCCTGAAAGCGGTCAGTTTATCTTAACTGACGGTCGTACTGGTCGTGAATTTGAACGTCCTGTAACGGTTGGCTATATGTATATGTTAAAACTTAACCATTTAGTTGATGACAAAATGCATGCACGTTCTACTGGCTCTTACTCATTAGTAACGCAACAACCTCTTGGCGGTAAAGCGCAATTTGGTGGTCAACGTTTCGGTGAGATGGAAGTATGGGCACTAGAAGCATACGGTGCTGCTTATACGCTACAAGAAATGTTAACGGTTAAATCTGATGATGTTAACGGTCGTACTAAGATGTATAAAAACTTAGTAGACGGTGATCACAGAATGGAGCCAGGCATTCCTGAATCATTCAACGTATTGTTGAAAGAAATTCGTTCGTTAGGTATTAACATCGAATTAGATCAGGACTAGCTTCCAAAGCTGCATGCTGACTATCAAATTGATGAGTCAGTACACGGAGAAAGCAGGCAACTGCTTTCTCTTTAAGGTTTAACTCCGACAGGAGAAGAAGTGTGAAAGATTTACTTAAGTTTCTTAAGCAACAAAATCAAACAGAAGAGTTCGATGGTATACGTATCGGACTAGCCTCACCAGATCAGATTCGTTCTTGGTCATTTGGTGAAGTAAAAAAACCTGAAACGATTAACTACCGTACGTTCAAACCAGAACGTGACGGTCTATTTTGTGCGCGTATTTTTGGTCCAGTAAAAGATTACGAATGTCTTTGTGGCAAATACAAGCGTTTAAAGCATCGTGGTGTTATTTGTGAAAAATGTGGCGTTGAAGTTACATTAACAAAAGTTCGTCGTGACCGTATGGGTCATATCGAATTAGCAAGCCCAGTTGCACATATCTGGTTCTTAAAATCATTACCTTCGCGTATTGGTTTATTACTTGATATGACACTTCGTGATATCGAACGTGTTCTTTATTTTGAATCTTATGTTGTTACTGAACCTGGTATGACAACATTAGAAAAAAGCCAAATTCTAACTGAAGAAGAATATCTTGATGCTTTAGAAGAGCATGGTGATGAATTTGACGCATTAATGGGTGCTGAAGCTGTTTTAGCTTTACTACAACAAATCGATTTAGAAGGCGAAGTAGCGCAAATGCGTGAAGAGCTTCCTGAAATTGGTAGTGAAACTAAGCGTAAAAAAGTCACTAAGCGTTTAAAATTAATGGAAGCATTCGCCGCTTCAGGTAATAAGCCTGAGTGGATGATTATGAACGTACTACCCATTTTACCGCCGGATTTACGTCCGTTAGTACCTTTGGATGGTGGCCGTTTTGCTACGTCTGATTTGAACGATTTATACCGTCGTGTTATTAACCGTAACAACCGTTTAAAACGTCTTCTTGACTTAGTTGCTCCAGATATTATCGTACGTAACGAAAAACGTATGTTACAAGAATCTGTTGATGCACTTCTTGATAACGGTCGTCGTGGTCGCGCAATTACCGGTTCTAACAAACGTCCTCTTAAATCTCTTGCCGATATGATTAAAGGTAAGCAAGGTCGTTTCCGTCAGAATCTATTGGGTAAACGTGTTGATTACTCTGGTCGTTCTGTAATTACTGTTGGTCCTACACTGCGTTTACACCAGTGTGGTTTACCGAAAAAAATGGCACTTGAATTATTCAAACCATTTATTTACGGTAAATTAGAAGCTCGTGGTTTAGCGACTACGATTAAAGCGGCTAAAAAATTAGTTGAACGTGAAGGCGCTGAAGTTTGGGATGTACTTGACGAAGTTATTCGTGAACATCCAGTTATGCTTAACCGTGCACCAACACTTCACAGACTAGGTATCCAAGCGTTTGAACCTGTTCTAATTGAAGGTAAAGCAATTCACTTGCATCCTCTAGTTTGTGCGGCATACAACGCCGATTTCGATGGTGACCAAATGGCGGTACACGTACCGTTAACTATCGAAGCGCAAATGGAAGCTCGTACCTTAATGATGTCTACCAATAACGTGTTATCACCAGCAAACGGTGAGCCGATTATTGTACCATCACAAGATGTTGTTTTAGGCTTGTACTACTTAACACGTGACCGTGTTAATGGTTTAGGTGAAGGCATGGTTTTTGCTGACACTAAAGAAGCTGAAAAAGCTTACCGCACAGGTGTTGCAGAACTTCACGCCCGTGTAAAAATTCGTATCACAGAATACTTTAAAGACGAAGAAGGTAACTTTACTGTTCCTAAAACGACTTTACGTGATACCACGGTAGGTCGAGCCATTATGTGGCAGGTTTGTCCAAAAGGTATGCCTTACGATTTAATCGATCAACCGCTTGGCAAAAAACCAATTTCGAAATTAATTAACCACGCTTACCGTAACTTAGGTTTGAAAGAAACGGTTATTTTTGCTGACCAAATCATGTACACAGGTTTCCATTACGCGATGATCGCGGGTTGTTCTGTTGGTATTGATGATATGGTTATTCCTGCGGCTAAATACACTATTATCGAAGAGTCGGAAGAAGAAGTTGCTGAAATCCAAACTCAATTCGAGCAAGGTTTAGTTACTCAGGGCGAAAAATATAACAAAGTTATTGATATTTGGTCATCTGCCAACGAGAAAATCTCTAAAGCGATGATGGACAATTTATCAAAAGAAACTGTTATTAACCGTGACGGCGTGCCAGAAGAACAAGATTCATTTAACTCTATCTACATGATGGCTGACTCGGGTGCTCGTGGTAGTGCTGCTCAGATCCGTCAGTTAGCGGGTATGCGTGGCTTGATGGCTAAACCAGATGGTTCTATCATCGAAACGCCAATCAAAGCTAACTTCCGTGAAGGTTTGAACGTATCTGAATACTTCATCTCAACTCACGGTGCGCGTAAAGGTCTTGCCGATACTGCACTTAAAACAGCTAACTCGGGTTACTTAACTCGTCGTTTAGTTGATGTTGCACAAGATTTGGTTGTGACTGAACATGATTGTGGTACTTTCGACGGTCTACAAATGACACCACTAATCGAAGGTGGCGATGTTGTTGAACCATTAAGAGAACGTGTTCTTGGTCGTGTTGTTGCTGAAGATGTTATCAAGCCGGGTACTGACGAAGTTTTATTACCTCGTAACACGCTAATTGACGAAGCTTTATGTGATTTCATTGAAGAAAACTCAATTGATCAAATGAAAGTACGTTCAATTATTACCTGTAAAACCGATTTTGGTATTTGTGCTCATTGTTACGGTCGTGATTTGGCTCGTGGCCATATGATCAACCAAGGTGAAGCTATTGGTGTTGTTGCAGCACAATCAATCGGTGAACCTGGTACACAGCTTACCATGCGTACGTTCCACATCGGTGGTGCCGCATCGCGTGCTTCTGCTGAAAACAACGTACAAGTTAAAAACACAGGTACTTTGAAACTTCAAAATGCTAAGTTTGTAACTAACTCTGAAGATCATCTTGTTATTACCTCACGTTCATCTGAAATGACGGTAATTGATGAGCTAGGTCGTGAGAAAGAACGTTATAAAGTGCCTTACGGTACTGTGCTTTCTAAGAAAGATGGTGGTTCAATTGTTGCCGGTGAAATCATCGCTAACTGGGACCCGCATACTCACCCTATTATTACGGAAGTAGCAGGTAAAGTTCAGTTCGTTGATCTTTCTGATGGCGTGACTATGGTTCGTCAAACTGATGATCTGACTGGTCTTTCAAGTATTATTGTTACTGACGCAGGTCAACGTAATGCAACGGGTAAAGAAATGCGCCCAGCATTGAAACTTGTTGATGCTAACGGTGAAGAAGTTATGATTGCCGGGACTGAAATCCCAGCACTTTACTACTTACCGGGTAATGCAATTGTTAACCTAGAAGATGGCGCGGATGTAAACATTGGTGATGCACTTGCTCGTATACCACAAGCAAGTTCTAAAACTCGTGATATAACCGGTGGTCTTCCACGTGTTGCTGATTTATTTGAAGCACGTAAGCCTAAACTTCCTGCAATTCTTGCTGAGAAAACAGGTGTTGTTGCTTTCGGTAAAGAAACCAAAGGTAAAGTGCGCTTATTAATCACTCAACCTAGCGGTGAAGTATACGAAGAGATGATCCCTAAAACGCGTCTTTTGAATATCTATGAGGGTGAGCCAGTAATCAAAGGTGAAGTTATTGCCGATGGTCCTGAGTCTCCGCATGATATCTTGCGTTTACGTGGTGTTGCACCTGTTGCTAATTACATTGTTAACGAAGTACAAGAAGTATATCGTTTACAAGGTGTAAAAATTAACGACAAGCACATCGAAGTTATCGTCCGTCAAATGATTCGCAAGTGTGAAATCTTAGACGCGGGTGATAGTGATTTCTTGAAAGGCGAACAAGTAGAAGTAGCGCGTGTTAATATTTCAAACCGCGAGCTTGAATCTGCTGGTAAGCAACCTGCTGAATACGAAATGCAAATGATGGGTATTACTAAAGCATCATTAGCAACTGAATCGTTTATTTCAGCGGCATCTTTCCAAGAAACAACACGTGTACTTACTGAAGCTGCTGTTGCAGGTAAGAAAGATAAGTTACGTGGCTTGAAAGAAAACGTTATCGTTGGTCGTTTGATCCCAGCGGGTACAGGTTATTCGTACCATCAGGAACGTGCTAAACGTAAACTACAAGCAAAAATGCCTGCTGTTGAAGAAGTCGCTGTTTCAGCTGACGATGCAGCACAAGCATTAACTGACGCACTAAATGCTAGTGATTAAGTAAAAAATATAGCGTTAATGGCCTGTGCTACTTGACAGGCCATAGCTTGACCTATAGAATTCCGCGACCCTATATCCTGTACTGTTTATGTATAGCATTTAAGGTCGCGGATTTTCACGTTTATAAGGGTGTAAATTTCTCATTGATTGGAATTTACACAAGTTTAACTAATCGGGAGCTATTTAATGGCAACTATTAACCAATTAGTACGTAAACCACGTGTAAGACAAGTAACTAAAAGTAACGTTCCAGCGTTACAAGCTTGTCCACAACGTCGTGGCGTATGTACTCGTGTGTATACAACTACACCGAAAAAACCTAACTCAGCACTTCGTAAAGTTGCTCGTGTTCGTTTAACTAACGGCTTCGAAGTAACTTCATACATCGGTGGTGAAGGACATAATTTACAAGAGCATAGCGTTATTTTAATACGCGGTGGCCGTGTAAAAGATTTACCGGGTGTGCGTTATCACACCGTTCGTGGCGCGCTTGATTGTTCAGGTGTAAGCGACAGAAGACAAGGCCGTTCTAAATACGGTGCTAAACGACCTAAATCTTAAGTTTTCCTCTCTAACTCCTTATAGATAGGAAGAGAAAAAAACGTTAAGTAAGGCCAAATAAGAAATTTTTAAATTTATATATTTTGGATTAATCCTGAATACTACGGAGAATTAAGATGCCAAGAAGACGCGTCGTAGGGCAACGTAAAATATTGCCAGATCCTAAGTTCCATAATGAACTTTTAGCAAAATTCATCAACATCCTTATGGTTGATGGTAAAAAATCTACTGCAGAAAAAATTGTTTACGGTGCATTAGACATTTTAACTGAAAAAAACAGCGAGAAAACTCACTTAGAGCTTTTCGAAACTGCTTTAGATAATATCCGCCCATCTGTCGAAGTTAAATCTCGTCGTGTTGGTGGTTCTACTTATCAAGTACCAGTTGAAGTTCGTCCAGTTCGTCGTAATGCTCTAGCCATGCGTTGGTTAGTTGAAGCAGCTCGTAAACGTGGTGAAAAATCAATGGCTCAGCGCCTAGCTAACGAAATGTTAGATGCGTCTGACAGCAAAGGTTCAGCGGTTAAGAAACGTGAAGACGTTCACCGTATGGCTGATGCTAACAAAGCGTTCGCTCACTACCGCTGGTAAGCTAGCAGTTTTGAATGGATGTATGATTTACCCTTTGCGTATGCTTAGGGTAAATACATGGCTAGCAAGAGTTTCTCTTGCTAGCCATACTAACTTTTACGGACTGATGCTTTGCGCAGTTCAAAAAGTATTAAACAGTAGTATTAAACAAATACTCACCGCTTACGCGAATATTTATTTAATAGTACTAATTATTAGTGACTAAGAATTAGAGGATTTCATTTTGGCACGTATCACCCCTATTGAGCGCTACCGTAACATTGGTATCTGTGCGCACGTAGATGCTGGCAAAACGACAACCACAGAACGTGTTTTGTTTTACACGGGTCTTTCTCACAGAATTGGTGAAGTGCACGATGGCGCTGCAACCATGGACTGGATGGAACAAGAGCAAGAGCGTGGTATTACCATTACCTCAGCCGCGACAACTTGTTTCTGGAAAGGCATGGACGGTCAATTTGTTGACCACCGTATTAATATTATCGATACTCCTGGTCACGTTGATTTTACCATTGAAGTTGAACGCTCTTTGCGTGTCCTCGATGGTGCTGTATTAGTTTTATGTGCCTCTTCAGGTGTTCAACCGCAAACAGAAACTGTTTGGCGTCAAATGGAAAAGTATGCCGTTCCACGCATTGTTTTTGTTAACAAAATGGACCGCACTGGCGCAGACTTTCTTTCTGTTGTTGGTCAGCTAAAAGCACGTCTAAAAGCAAATGCAGTTCCTATTCAGTTACCTATTGGTTCAGAAGAAGATTTTAAAGGTGTTATAGACCTTGTTAAAATGAAAGTGATCAACTGGAGTGAAGACGATCACGGGATGACTTTTACTTATTCAGCAATACCTACCGATATGCAAGACCTTGCCGATGAATGGCGTGAGAATATGATATCGGAAGCGGCTGAAGTGTCAGACGAGCTAATGGATAAATACCTTGAAGATGGCGATTTGACAGAAGACGAAATCAAGTCAGCACTTCGACAACGTACCCTTAATAATGAAATCATTCTTTGTACTTGTGGCTCTGCTTTTAAAAACAAAGGCGTACAAGCTGTTTTAGATGCGGTTATTGATTATTTACCCTCACCAACGGAAGTTGCTGCTATTACGGGTATTAGTGATGACAAAAATGAAACACCTGCAACGCGTGCCGCAGATGATAGTGCACCATTTTCCGCGTTAGCCTTTAAAATTGCCACTGACCCTTTTGTCGGTACGTTAACCTTCTTCCGCGTCTATTCCGGAGTAGTAAAAACAGGCGATAGTGTCTTTAATCCGATTAAAGGCAAGAAAGAACGTCTCGGTCGTCTAGTGCAAATGCATGCTAATGACCGTCAAGAAATTAAAGAAGTTCGTGCTGGTGATATTGCAGCAGCCATCGGTTTAAAAGATGTTACTACGGGTGAAACACTGTGTGATGCCAATCACGTAATAACACTTGAGAAAATGGAATTCCCTGATCCGGTAATTTCAATAGCCGTTGAGCCAAAAACCATTGCTTCTCAAGACAAGTTAGCCCTAGCCTTAAGTAAATTATCAGCTGAAGATCCTTCGTTTAAGGTCGCTACTGATGATGAAACGGGTCAAACGATCATTTCCGGTATGGGTGAGCTACACTTAGACATTATTGTCGAGCGCATGAAACGTGAGTTTGGCGTCGAATGTAATGTCGGTAAGCCACAAGTTGCTTATCGTGAAACTATTCGTTCTACGGTTGAAGTAGAAGGTAAATTTATTCGACAATCAGGTGGTAAAGGCCAATTTGGTCACGTTTGGTTGAAAATGGAACCCTTACCAGAAGGTGGTGGTTTCGAATTTGTTAACGAAATTGTTGGCGGTACTGTTCCTAAAGAATATATACCTGCCATTGAAAAAGGCTGTTTTGAGCAAATGGATAGCGGTGTATTAGCCGGTTATCCAATGCTTGATGTTAAAGTAACACTTTATGACGGTTCTTTTCATGACGTTGACTCTAATGAAATGGCGTTTAAAGTTGCTGCTTCAATGGGCTTTAGAGAAGGGGCGTTAAAAGCTACGCCGACACTTCTAGAACCTATGATGAAAGTAGAAGTAACTACGCCAGAAGAAAACATGGGTGATGTCGTTGGCGATTTAAATCGTCGTCGCGGTATGATCGATGGCATGGACGAAGGTCCTGCTGGCTCTAAGATAGTGAATGCAATAGTACCACTGTCTGAAATGTTTGGTTATGCTACTGCATTACGCAGTGCAACACAGGGCCGCGCCTCTTATTCGATGGAATTTTTACAATACAGTGAAGCTCCTAAGAATGTAGTTGCGGCAATAACAGAATCTCTTGGAATCTCGTAAGACACTCACTTATAGTTAGTGAAAGTCTAGCTCGGTCATCTTGGCTGCGCTTTTAATAAACTTTAAGGTAATTGAAAAATGGCTAAAGCAAAATTTGAACGTTTAAAACCGCATGTTAACGTTGGTACTATCGGTCACGTCGATCACGGTAAAACAACTTTAACAGCTGCTATCTCTGCAGTATTAACTAAAGTACACGGTGGTGAAGTTAAAGATTTCGCACAAATCGATAATGCTCCTGAAGAGCGTGAGCGTGGTATTACAATCAATACTTCTCACAT